>JAQVSJ010000002.1:0-17538 GCA_028700595.1 Bacilli bacterium
TGAAACTTTAATTATTGTTAAACCTAAACTTTCATTTAATGTTAAAGGAAGTTTTATAACATCAATTGTTGTTCCTATATCATTAACATTTACTTCCCTTATTATAGAATCAGCGCCCGTATATGTATATTGAACTTCATATTTATCTGGGATTGCTGAATTAACATTTGAAAAAATATAACTTATAGGTAACTGCTCAATACTTTTAGGATTAAATTTAATTAATAACGCACCAGGCTCTATATACGTACTTCCTTTACTTATAGCCATCTTTTCAATTCCTTTTAAAATAATTAGTGGTTTTGTTTGAGAGTTTTTATCATATTTTGTTTTTATTTCACCTTCATAATTTATAATTATAACAGTAGAAGTTAAAGGAATTATAACTTCATCATTAATGATAAATTTTCCTTCTTCAAGAAGACCTTTATTTATAAGTGTTTGTAAAGTTATAATGGCTACACCGCTATTTTCTAAATCAGGTATTTCACTTCTAAAATTATAAGCGTAAACATAAGCGGCATTTTCTATTGTTGCTATTTGTGATTCAATTAAAATTCTTTTTGTGTTTTCAATGTGTTTTTCAATTATTGGTATTAATAATAAAGACAACATTAAAACTATTACAATTACTGCTAATATTTCTAATATTGTAAATCCTTTTTTATTCATATTTCCTCCTATGGTTTAACAATTACAGTTACTATAAGTGTTGTAGCTTTATTATTTGAAGAATCCTCATAATTATATTTAATTTGATATGTACCAGTTTGGTTTATATTTAAATTATTTGATGATGGTGAAATATTATTTATTACACCATCAACATTATCGGTTGCAGTTACTGCTGGCATTGTGATGTTAACGCCTATTGTTGTTTCTATTAAATTATTTAATATATTAGATGTTAATATAGGTTTTTCAATATCACTATTTATAAAATCATTCGTGACAGTTACACATCTTTCTAAAACTATTGAGTCAGGAACTGAGTAAAAAACTGAATAATCTCCTTCAATTAACGTGTTTACATTATTGTTAATAATTATTTGTGACGAAATGTCATTCCCATTTTCATCCATTGCTATAGCTCCGTATTCAATATATGTTGATCCGGTTTTAATCCTTATGTTTTTATTTCCGAGTAAAGTTATTCTTGGATTTGTTTTTTGATAAGGGTCATATTGTGTTTTTATTACATTTTTATTATCAATTGTTACATATACAAAATCATCAATAGATATTTTCTCACCAGTTACACTATTTTCTAAATTACCTTCAATATATTCTAAATCAATCAATGTTTTTAATTGAATATTTATAAATCCTTTTTCTTCTAATTCATCTAAATCTTCTATGTTTTCTAAAACATATTTTTTTGTATTTGCTTCAATTGTTGAAATTAAATTAGTTAGTGTTTTTTCTTTCATTAAATCCATTTTTTTCATAATATATGGAAGAGTAACCATAGTTAAAATTGCAATTAATGTTATTGACGCTAGAAGTTCTACTAAAGTAAACCCTTTTTTCATTATTCTCACCTATTATAAATAATACATTACACATTAAATTTAGTCAACAAACTAAGTTATTAATAATCTAAAAAAAAGGATTTTACTCCTTTTCTATTTTTATTATAATTTGATAGTTTTTTTCATAATCAAACTCTTCTAAATTTATTTTATATCCTTCTTTATTTAAGTCTTCAACACACTCTTTTATTTTTTGTTTTCCTAAATTTAAATCTTTTGCTTTTTCTATATTTTTTTCTTCAGAAACATCTAAAAAATCATCGTTATCAAAGTTAAATAAGAATTTGTTTTTTGGTAATTCAGAAAGTGGTTTTTCAAATTCACTTTCCATTAAGTTTTCAATGTTTGCAAGCTTTTCTTCTTTTGGTTTTATGTCAAATGATTCTTTTTTTAATTGTTCTGAATCTAATTGTATTGGTTTTTCAATAATTTTTTCACCATTATTAATTTTAGTCATTAATTCTATTTGAGGGTTTTCATCGTTAAAATTTTCTATTCTTTCATCAATAAGCGTATCAAATTTTTCTATCTTTGTTTTTTTATCAATTTCTTTTTTTATAATTTCATCTGTTTCTTTAACATTTAATTTATTTGCTATTATTTCATTTAACATTTGAATTTGTTTCTCCTTATCATCAATTCTTAACAAACTTCTTGCGTGTCTTTCTGAAATTCTTTCTTTCATTAAGGCTTCTTGAACTTCTTCTGAAAGATTTAATAATCTTAATTTATTTGCTATTGATGATTGACTTTTTCCCATTCTAATAGCTAATTGTTCTTGGGTTAATAATCCTTTATCTAATATTTTTTTAAAGGATTTTGCTTCTTCTAACGCTGTCATTTCTTTTCTTTGAATATTTTCTACAACTGCCATTTCAGCACTCTTATTATCATCTGCATTAATAATAATTACAGGTACTCTTCTAAGCCCTATCAAATTTGCTGCTTTATATCTTCTTTCACCAGCAATTATTTCATATTTATCTCCCAACCTTCTTACTACTAAAGGTTGTATTATTCCGTGTATTTTAATTGAATTTGCTAATTCTGCTAAAGATTTATCATCAAACATTAGTCTTGGTTGAAATCTGTTAGGTAATATTTGCTCTACAGGAACTTCAAAAACTTCTGTTTTATTCATAAAGGACCCCTCCTTATTATTCTTCAATTATAATAATACTAAAAAAAAGATAAAATTACAATGATTTTATCTTTAAAATAATGGATTATTAATTATTTTTTTATAATTTCTTGGATAACCAGATTTGTTTTGCTTTATTTTTTTTAATACAACTAAACTTCTAACGCTATTCTCAATAGGTAATTTAAATTTAATTATATTTTCTAATTTAAACCCTAGTACATCTATTCTGTTTATGTTGTTTATTTCTTGCTCTATATCAGCTTTCATTGGAATAAAATAACCATTTATTTTTACAATATCACAACATATTTCACTTATAACACTTAATCTAGATACAGCTCTACATGTTACTAAATCAAATTTTTCTTTTTTATATTCTTCTACTCTTGCTTTTTCTATTTTTATTTTTTTTAAATCTAGTTTCTTAATTAATTCTTCTAAAAAAATAATTTTTTTAGAAGAAGATTCAATCAATGTTAAATTAATTTCATCAAAAAATATTTTTATTACAACACCAGGAAATCCAGCTCCGGTTCCAAAATCACATAAATTAATTTTTTTATTTAAATCTATTGCTTTTACAATTGTTAAACTATCATAAAAATGTTTTAAAAATATATCTTCTTTTTTTACTATAGAAGTTAAATTAATTTTTTCGTTATATTGAATTAAAAATTCACAATATTTTTCTAGTTTTTCATATTGGTTTTCAGAAATAAAAACACCTAATTTATTTATTTCTTTTATAAATATATCTTTATTCATTTTTATAATATCTCCTCATATATACCATTAATATTGAAATATCAGAAGGATTAACACCACTAATTCTTATTGCTTGACCTATTGATTCTGGTCTGACTTCATTTAATTTTTGTCTTGCTTCACTAGCTATATTTTTAATATTATTATAATCAATTTCTTTTGGAATTAATTTATATTCTAATTTTTCCATCTTTTTTGCTTCTTTTTCTGTCTTTATTATATATCCCTCATATTTTATTATTGTTTCAGCTTGTTCTAATTCTTCTTCAGTATATTTTTTATTAAAATGTTTATTAAAAACATCAATTTTTATTTCTGGTCTTTTTAATAAACTATAAATTGTTTTGTTATTTTCTTCTTTTATTTTAATTTTTTTTGTTGTTTTTATTATATCTTTAATATTTTGTTGTTTTTCTTTAAATTTATTATATTTTTTTTCTTTTACTAACCCCACTTTATAACCATATGTTGTTAATCTTAAATCTGCATTATCGTGTCTTAATAATAATCTGTATTCAGCTCTTGAAGTTAATAATCTATACGGTTCTTTAGTTCCTTTTGTTACTAGATCGTCAATCAAAACTCCAATATATGCTTCGTTTCTTTTTAAAATTAAAGGTTTTCTTTTTCTAAGTTTTAAAGATGCATTTATTCCTGCCATTAAACCTTGACAAGCTGCTTCTTCATATCCACTTGTTCCATTAATTTGTCCTGCTGTAAAAAGATTTTTAATTATTTTTGTTTCTAAGTTATTTTTTATTTGTGTAGGATATATGGCATCATACTCAATTGCGTATGCATATTTTTTTATTAATACTTTTTCCAATCCAGGCAAACTATGTACCATTTTTTCTTGAATTTCTATAGGCATACTAGTTGAAAAACCTTGTAAATAAATATCATCATAATATTTACTTTCTGGTTCTAAGAATAATTGATGAAATTCCTTTTCTTTAAATTTAATAATTTTGTCTTCAAAAGAAGGACAATATCTTGGCCCTACCCCTTCTATATTATCAAGACCTCCATACATACTAGATTTATTTATATTATCTAAAACTATTTTTTTTGTTTTTTCATTTGTATATATTAAATGACATGCTTCTTGATTGTTAACATCATAATATAATTTGTTTTCAAAACTAAAAGTATATGCTTTTTTATCTCCTTCTTCTATTTTCATTTTAGAAAAATCTATTGTTTTTCTATCTAATCTTTGTGGTGTTCCTGTTTTTAATCTTAGAATTTTAAATCCATATTTTTTTAAATTATCACTTAAATAATTAGAAGGTTTTTCATCGTTTGGTCCACTTCTTTTTCTTGTGTTTCCAATTAATATATCGCTTTTTAAATGTGTTCCTGTACAAAGAATAACTATTTTACCTTTTATTTTTTTATTATTTGATAATATAACCCCTTTTATTATTTTTTTTTCAACAATTAAATCTTCAACCATTTCTTCTATAATATTTAATTTTTTTTCTTTTTTTAAAGTTTTTCTCATTTCTTCAGGATACGAAACTTTATCAATTTGTGCTCTTAAACTCTTTACCGCTGGTCCTTTTGCATAGTTTAACATTTTCATTTGTAATAAAGTCTTATCAGCACATTTTCCCATTTCACCACCTAGTGCATCAATTTCTCTTACTACAGTTCCTTTTGCAGCTCCTCCTATTGATGGATTACAAGGCATATTTGCAATACAATTAAAACTTCCTGTTATTAAAAGAGTCTTATGACCTAACCTAGAACAAGAAAGAGCGGCTTCACACCCTGCGTGTCCGCCGCCTACAACAATTACTTCATAATTCACGATATCACCTTTTCTTTTATTAAAAAGTTTTTATTGGTAAAACTAATTGAATAAGATCATCTTTATCTTTTTCTTTTATTATTATTGGTTTTATTTCTCCTAATAAATTAATTTCTAAATTTTCTTCTTTAAAAGCTTTTAAAGCTTCCATCATATATTTTGATGAAAAAGAAATATTAATTTCATTTTCATTATCTTTTTTTATATTCATTTTTTCTTCAATTTTTCCTATTTCTTGTGAAACAGAACTTATTATCATTTTTTCTTTTTTAATTTCCATTTTTACAACATTTTTTTCTTTTTCAGTTGTTAATAAAGATGCTCTATCTATAACATTATACATTTCATCTGCATTAACTATTATTTTAAGATTTGAATCATTACTTATTAATTTAGAAGTATCAGGATATGTTCCATTTAATAATCTTGATTGAAATAATATATTATCATATTTAAATAATATATTATTACTAAATATATGAATTTCAATATTATTATTTTCTTCTCCTAACATTCTTGATAATTCTATTAAATTTTTTCCTGGAATTATTATATTTATTTCTTCTTTTATTTTTTCTTGTAATTGCATTTTTTTTCTAGATAATCTATAAGAATCAGTTGCTACGCATTCTAACTCTTTGTTTTTTATTTTTAAGTTAATTCCTGTTAATATAGGTCTTGATTCTTGTGTTGAAACTGCAAAAGAAGTTTGATTTATTATATCTTTTAAGTTTATTTTAGATAATATTATAGGATTATCATTAAATTCTAAGTTTCTATTAGGAAATTCATTTGATGATAATCCATTTAAATTATATTCTGCAGTTTCTGTGTTTATTATTATTTTTAAACCATCTGTTTTAATTTTTATATAATCATTAGGTATTTTTCTAATAATATCTACAAAATATTTTCCTGGAATTATAATATTCCCTAATTCATTTATTTCATCTATTTCTTTTTTTTGTATATATGTTTCAATAGTAATATCATCATTACTACACATTAAATATAATCCATCCTTTTTTAATTCAAATTTTATTCCTGCCAATACTGGTATTAAATTTTTAGTAGATAAAGCTTTTGAAACATAATTTAAATTATTTAACAATAATTCTTTTTTAATAATTAAATTCATATTATTCTCCTTTATATATATTATTATATATTTTTTTTATTACTGTGTAAAATGTTAATAACTGAAATATTTGTTTATATATACGTATATAATTAAAAATTTTATTAGTTAATAACTTTAATTTATTAACAATTATTTTAATTTTGATTTTAATTGATTAATAACATTTTTAAAATCTTTATTATTTTTTAATTCTTTTTCAATTTTATTACATGCATGCATTACTGTGGAGTGATCTCTTCCACCAAATTCAACACCTATTGTAGGAAAACTTTCATCTGTTATCATTCTACATAAATACATAGCTACTTGTCTAGGTAATGTAACATAATTATTTCTTTTTCTTGAAACCATTTCTTCAACAGAAATATTATAATAATCACAAACGATTTTTTTAACTTTTTGAACATTGTTTTTTAAATAAGAAGCAGAAACTAAGTAATCATTTAATGCTTCTACTGCTACATCTAAATCAATTTTTTCTTTATTAAACATAGCGGTATATGCAAAAAGTCTATTTAAAGCACCTTCTAACTTTCTAACATCAGAATCACAATTATTAGCAATAAATTCAATTACATCACTTGATAAAGGTTTAGCTAATTCGTGAACACTTAATTTTTTATTTAATATTTCTATTCTTAAATCATAATCTGGTGGGAAAACATTACAAGCTAATCCCCAATTAAATCTAGTTCTTAATCTTTCTTCTAATAATTTTAAATCGTCAGGAGATCTATCAGAAGATATAATAATTTGTTTTCCTTCTTGATGAAGTTCATTAAATGTATGAAAAAATTCTTGTTGACTTTGTGTTGCGTTAGCTAAAAATTGTATATCATCTATAATTAAAACATCAATAGATCTATATTTATTTTTAAATGCTTCTACATAATTATTATTTCCTTTTTTATTAATATTAACAAAATCACTTATAAATCTTTCGCTAGTAACATATAAAACCTTTTTATTACTATTTTTAATTATATAATTACCAATTGAGTGCATTAAATGTGTTTTTCCTAATCCACTATTTCCATATATAAATAAAGGATTATATGCTTTTCCTGGTTTTTCTGCTACAGCTAAAGAAGCTGTATATGCTAAATTATTAGATGTTCCTTTAACAAAATTATCAAATGTATAAGAAGGATTTAAGTTTGCTTGAAGAGGATTATTAAAAGGTACTCCACTTTCTTCATCTTTTAATTTCTTGTTAGAATCAACTTCTTCTTCCAATAAAAATTCAAATTCAAAATTAGTACCAGTTAAAAAATTAAAATTTTCTATAATTAAATCCATATAATTATCTGTAAAATGTTTTTTGTGTAAAGACATAGGTACAATAATTTTTGCTTTCCCATTTTCTAAACTATATAATTTAGTATCTTTAAACCAAGTATCAAAACAAATTGGTGAAATTTTATTTTTTATTAATTCTAAAAAATTTATCCATAAACTATCTTTTTCCATTATCACTCACCCACTCACATACTTATATTTTATACTATTTTTAGAAAAAATGTTAACAAAAATAATTTTCCACAACTTATAAACAACTATAATAACAAAAAAAGATAAAAAAACAAGTAATAATAATAGTTATCCACAATTTCCACAAATTAAATGTTAATAACAAAATAATAATTAACAAAAAAGAGTTAATATTGTGGATAACTAAATAAATATATATAAATAAACAAATTTTATCCACAATATATAAACAATCATAATAAAATAATAATTGACAATCAACTTTTATATATTATATAATTATAAAGAAAAAGACCGGAGGTGTAGAATGAAAAGAACGTTTCAACCAAATAATCAAAAAATGAAAAAAGATCACGGATTCTTTGCAAGAAAAGAAGCAGGGACTAATTTAATAGGAAAAAGAAGAAAAAAAGGAAGAAAAAAACTTTCAAAATAACACCACTTTTAAAAGTGGTTTTTTATTATAGAAAGGGTGACTTTTTTTGAAAAAAGAAGAAATAATAAAAAAAAATTTAGAGTTTGAAAAAATAATCAAAAAAGGCAAAAAATATAAAAATAAATATTTTAGTATCTTTATTTTAAAAAAAAACAATGATAAAACTAGAATAGGAATAACTGTACCAAAAAATATAGAAAAAGCAGTTATAAGAAATAAAATAAAGAGACAAATTAAAGATGTTATTAGCAAAAATTCTATTGCTTTAATTAACAATGATTGTATAATATTAGTTAGGAAAGAAATATTAAATTTAAAATTTGAAGAAATTAAGAATAATTTTATTTCTTTATATAATTTAATAAAAGAGGATGAAAAAGATGAAAAAAATTAAAATTATTATAATATTATTTACATTTTTACTTCTTAGTGGATGTGCTCAAACATTAAAAGATGAAGAAAATAATGTTATAAAATATGATTCAAAGGCAATATGTGATAAGTGTGAAA
Organism: Bacilli bacterium; assembly: GCA_028700595.1. Lineage (GTDB taxonomy): Bacteria > Bacillota_I > Bacilli_A > RF39 > UBA660 > JAQVSJ01. The sequence goes on from JAQVSJ010000002.1 coordinate 8,833, forward strand.
ACAATTGTGAAGAAACAATATTACAATATGAAAGTTTAGTTTCAAAAGAAGAATTAACTGTCGAAGAAGAAGAAACATTAAATAGAATTAAAGAAGATGCTCTTTCTTGTGAAGAAAGTTGTAATTATACTTGTAAATTAGCAAAAGAGAATGCAACAGGACAAACGTTGACATCAAATATATTATGCCAACCTACAAATGAAGATGTAAAAGAAATATATGAATTATATGGAATAGAAATAAAAAATTTACCTTTATGTTCAGAATATAAAATTAATGATGGAGGATATGAAGGTTTATGGACATCAATATTTGTTAAACCTTTAGCTTGGATTTTATTAAAATTAGGAACAATTTTAAATAATTATGGTTTATCTTTAGTTTTAATAGGTATTATAATTAGATTACTAATGATGCCTGTTACAAAAAAAACAGCAACTCAATCTGAAAATATGAAAAAAGCTCAACCTGAAATTAATGCACTTGAATTAAAATATAAAGACAAAACTGATCAGCAATCTGTAATGAATAAAAATCAAGAAACAATATTAATATATAAAAAATATAAAATAAACCCTATATCTAGTTGTTTGTTTGCACTTATTCAAATTCCTATTTTATTCGCTTTTATTGAAGCTATAAATAGAGTGCCCGCAATATTTGAAGGAACATTTTTAGGATTAAAATTAGGTGCAACACCTTCTGTGGCAATATTGAGAGGCGAATGGTGGTATATACTTATAGTTGTATTACTAGGTCTAGTAACATATTTCTCTTTCTCTCAAAATAAAGTGGTGGATCAAGGATCAACACAAAAACAAATGAAAACAATGAATTTAGTATTAATAGTTTTTATAATAATAATGTCTTTCTCTTTATCAACAGCAATAGGAATATATTGGATAACTTCTAGTAGTTTTACAATATTGCAAAATCTGATTGTTAAGAGAGGTGCGGTAAAATGAAAAAAAATGAATATATAGGTAAGAGTTTAGAAGAGTTAAAAGAAAAAGCTTTAAAGGAATTAAATATAAATGAAACAGAAGCTTACTTTTTCCAAGAAGAAGAAGAAGGCGGATTTTTAAAAGGTAAAAAGGTAAAATTAATAGTATTAATAAAGTATGAAATAGTAGAATATTGTAAAAATTTTATTAAAGAGATTATTGGTAAAATGGGAATAGAAGTTAATTTAGAAGCAAAAGTAAGGGAAGATTGTATAACAATAAATTTAATTTCCGACAATAATTCTATATTAATAGGAAGAAACGGAAAAACAATTGATTCTTTGCAATTATTATTAAGAAGTTCTATACAAAATAAAACGGGTTATAAAATAAATATTTTGTTAGATGTAGGATCTTACAAAGAACAAAAAACAAGCAATTTAGAATATAGAATAAAAAAACTAGCTCTAGATGTAAAAAGAACTGGTGCAGAAATAAAATTAGATCCAATGAATTCATATGAAAGAAGAGTTGTACATAATATATGTAACGAGTTTGATGGTATAATAACTGAATCTATAGGAGAAGAACCTAACAGATATATAATTATAAAATTAGAAAAATAAAAAAGTTTGATTAATTTCAAACTTTTTTAATCTTTTATAGCATAAATATAAATGTTATAATAATAATGAATGGAGAGTTTTTATGAATGATACAATTGCTGCAATATCAACAGCTTTAGGAGTTGGTGCAATATCTATAATAAGAGTTTCAGGTGAAGAAGCTATAAATATAGTAAATAAAATTTTTAAAGAAAAAAATCTTAAAAAAGTTAATTCTCATACAATAAATTATGGGCATATAGTCGATAATAATAATATTATTGATGAAGTTTTAGTAAGTGTGATGAAAAAACCAAACACATTTACAAAAGAAGATGTAGTCGAAATTAATTGTCACGGTGGAATAGCTACTACAAAAAAAGTTTTAGAAATAGTACTTAAAAATGGAGCAAGATTAGCTCAACCGGGAGAGTTTACAAAAAGAGCTTTTTTAAATGGAAGAATTAATTTAATAGAAGCTGATGCTGTAATGGATTTAATTGAATCAAAAACAGAAACTGCAAGAAAAGCATCAATAAATAGTTTAGAAGGCAAGACTTCAGATAAAATTAAAAAATTAAGAGAACAATTGGTTAAAATTATTTCTAATATAGAAGTAAACATTGATTATCCAGAATATGAAGATATAGAAGTTGTAACAATTAAAAAAATGAAAACAACAATAAAAATAATTAAAAATGAACTTGTTAAAATTATAAATGAATCAGAAAACGGAAAAATAATCAAAGAAGGAATAAAGGTATTAATATTAGGAAGACCGAATGTTGGAAAAAGCAGTATTTTAAACAAACTTATTAATGAAGAAAAAGCCATAGTGACAGACATTGAAGGTACTACTAGAGATATAGTAGAGGGTTCTATAAATTTAGATGGAATAATTTTAAACATTATAGATACTGCAGGAATAAGACAAACAGAAGATATAATAGAAAAAATAGGAGTTAATAAAAGTTTAAATTTAATTAAAGAGGCAGATTTGATAATTTTAGTGCTCAATAATAGTGAAGAAATTAAAAAAGACGATGAAGAAATAATAAATAAAATAAAGGATATTAAAAATATAATTTATATAAATAAAACAGATTTAAACAGAAAAATTAATTTAAATAAAATAAAAGATAAAAACATAGTTTTTGGTAATACTGTTAAAGATGATGGTTTAAATGAACTTAAAAATAAAATAAAAGATATGTTTAATTTTGAACAAATAGAGCAAAGTGATTTGAGTTATTTATCAAATTCTTGGCAAATTTCTTTAATGAAAGAAGTTTTAAAAAACATTAAGGAAATAGAAGATAGTATTAAAAAAGAAATTCCAATTGATATGATTGAAACAGATTTAAAAAAATCTTGGGACATTTTGGGAGAAATAATTGGTGAAACATATAGTGAAGAGTTAATTGATCAAATATTTAGTAGATTTTGTTTAGGGAAATAAAGGATAGATATGGAAATAAAAAACATAAAAATTAAAAATTTTAGAAATTATAAAGAATTAGAGTTAAATTTTAATAAAAAAATAAATATATTTATAGGAAATAATGCTCAAGGAAAAACAAATTTAATTGAAAGCTTATATGTTTTAGGAATAACTAAGTCACATAGGACATATAATGAAAAAAAATTAATAAAAGAGGGAGAAGATTTTTTAAAAATATCCGGTATTGTTAAAAATGAAAATACAAAAAAAGAATTAGAAATTTTAATTAGTAACAAGGGGAAAAGTGTAAAAATAGATAAAAACATTATAAGAAAAACTAGTGAATATATATCAAATTTAGTTGTCGTATTATTTTGTCCTGATGATTTAGAGATAATTAAAGGAAGCCCAAGCATAAGAAGAAGATTTCTTAATATAGAGTTGGGACAAATAGATAACAACTATTTAGTTCATTTAAATAAGTATAATAAACTTTTAAAAAACAGAAACGAATATTTAAAACAAAACAACGAAAGAACAATAGAAATGAATTTTTTAGAAGTTTTAGATAAGCAAATAGCTGAGGAAGCTACAATGTTATATAATAAAAGAATAAAATTTATAGATGAATTAAATATATATATAAAAAAAATATATAAAAAAATTTCTAACGGAGATATTATACAAATAAAGTATGAAACAAATGTTGATGTAAAACAAGAAAAACTAGAAGAATTAATATTAAAAAAATTAAAATCAAACATAAAAAAAGACTTATTATTTGGAACTACAACAATTGGACCCCATAGAGATGATTTTTTGTTTTATTTAAATAATCACAAAATAAATGAATATGGTTCACAAGGACAGCAAAGGTTAGCTGCACTTTGTTTAAAACTTGCTGAAATAGAAATATTTATAATTAAAAACAATGATTACCCTATATTGTTGTTGGATGATATATTTAGTGAATTAGATGAAAAAAGAAGATGTTCTGTTATAGAATATATTAATAAAGGAATTCAGACTTTTATAACGGCGACAGACATTAATGATATTAAAAAAAATATTTTAAAAAACTCAGATATTTATGATGTTAAAGAAGGAATAATTACCAAATTAAAATAATTGTTCTTTTTTTAAGATTTATTCTAAATCATATTAAAAATCTTAAATTTATGTTATAATATTTATGTGAGTAGGGGAGCACATATAAATAAAATAACCTTAATTTAGGTAATTTTTTTATTAAAAAAATCGAGGTGGAAAAATGAAAGAACATTATGATGCATCGGATATTCAAGTATTAGAAGGAATGGATGCTATAAGAAAAAGACCGGGTATGTATATTGGTTCAACTGGAGAAAGGGGCCTTCATCATTTAGTTTGGGAAATAGTTGACAATGCTGTTGATGAAGCGCTTGCTGGTTATTGTAAAAATATAGAAGTAATTATTGAAAAGGATAATAGTATAGTAGTAAAAGATGATGGTAGAGGGATTCCTGTTGGCATTAACTCTAAAACGGGTAAGTCAACAGTTGAAACAGTATATACTGTTCTTCATGCTGGTGGAAAATTTGGTGGTGGGGGATATAAAGTATCGGGAGGATTACATGGTGTAGGAGCATCTGTTGTAAATGCTCTTTGTTCAACGTTAGAAGTAACTGTTTATAAAGAAGGCAAAGTATATTATCAAAAATTTACTAATGGTGGAAAACCTGATCAAGATTTAGCAATTATTGATAATTGTGATGAAAACAGATCAGGAACTACAGTTAGATTTAAGGCAGATTGTTTAATTTTTGAAGAAACAACAGAGTATGATTACGACACAATTAGAACAAGACTTAGAGAAACTGCTTTTTTAAATAAAGGATTAAAGATTAATTTATTTGATGAAAGAAACGGAAAAAAAGATGAATTTCTATATAATGGTGGAATAATTGAATATGTAGAGATGATTAATAAAACTAAAAAACCAATTCATAAAAGTGTTGTACATATTGAAGGTAATGTTGATGATATTATAATAGAAGTAGCATTTCAATATAATGAAGGGTTTTCTTCAAATATATATTCTTTTGCAAATAATATAAATACTTGTGAAGGAGGAATGCACGAAGAAGGTGTTAGAAGAGCTCTAACAAGAATAATTAATAATTATGCTAAAAAAGCTAAAATGTTAAAAGAAACAGACGAAGCACTATCGGGAGACGATGTAAGAGAAGGTCTTACTATGATTATCTCTGCAAAACATCCAAATCCTCAATTTGAAGGACAAACAAAAACAAAATTAGGTAATGTTGAAGTTAGAAAAATAGCTGATTCGTTATTTTCTGAAGGTTTTGAAAGATTTCTTTTAGAAAACCCAGACGAAGCAAAAATAATATTAGATAAATCACTTATTGCAGCAAGAGCTAGAGTTGCAGCAAAAAAAGCTAGAGAGTTGACAAGAAGAAAAAACGCTTTAGAGATTTCTTCTTTACCAGGAAAATTAGCTGATTGCTCTTCGAAAGATGCAACAATATCAGAAATTTTTATTGTAGAGGGAGATTCAGCCGGAGGTTCAGCAAAAGAAGGTAGAGATTCTAGAACACAAGCAATATTACCTTTAAGAGGAAAAATATTAAATGTTGAAAAAGCTAGAGTAGATAAAATTTTAGAAAATGAAGAAATAAGGTCAATGATAACAGCATTTGGTACTGGTGTTGGTAATGAATTTGATATATCAAAGTTAAGATATCACAAGATAATAATAATGACAGACGCAGATGTTGATGGAGCACATATAAGAACGTTATTGCTTACATTTTTCTATCGTTTTTTCAGACCGCTTATTGAAAACGGGCATATTTATATTGCTCAACCACCTTTGTATAAAATAACTTATGGTAAGACAATAAAATGGATTTTAAATGAAAAAGAATTAGAAGAATATATAAAAACTTTACCTGAAGGTGCTAAATATGAGATGTCTAGAAATAAAGGTTTAGGAGAAATGGATGCTGTTGAATTGTGTGAAACAACAATGAATATAAACAATAGGGAATTATTAAAAGTTGTAATAGAAAACGATGCTATAAAAGTTGATCAAGTTTTTGATGTTCTTATGGGAGAACAAGTAGAACCAAGAAGAGAATTTATAGAAAAAAATGCTATTTACGTACAAAATTTAGATATTTAATGAGGTGATAAATATGGAACAAAATATTTTAGATAAGAAATTGGATAAAAGTATAACTAACGAAATGGAAAATTCTTTTTTAGATTATTCTATGAGTGTTATTGTATCAAGAGCACTTCCTGATGTAAGAGACGGATTAAAACCAGTGCATAGAAGAATTTTATATGGAATGAATACACTAGGAATGTATGCTAATACACAATTTAAAAAATCAGCACGTATTGTCGGAGATGTTATGGGTAAATATCATCCTCATGGTGATACGAGTATATATGATGCAATGGTAAGAATGGCTCAAAAATTTTCATATAGATATACTTTAGTAGATGGTCACGGAAATTTTGGTTCCATTGATGGTGATGGTGCTGCAGCACAAAGATATACAGAAGCAAGAATGAGTAAACTTTCAATGGAAATGTTGAGAGATATAAATAAGGATACTGTAAATTTTATAGATAATTACGACGGTTCTGAAAAAGAACCGGAGGTTTTGCCTTCTAGATTTCCAAATATATTAGTAAATGGAACAACAGGAATTGCAGTTGGTATGGCAACAAACATTCCGCCTCACAATTTAGGAGAAACAATAGACGCTACAATCGATTTAATTGATAATCCCGATATAACAATTGATGAGTTATTAAATCATATTAAAGGTCCTGATTTTCCAACCGCAGGTATAATATTAGGAAATAGCGGAATAAAAAAAGCATATGAAACAGGAAGAGGAATTATATATATAAGGGCTAAAGCTGAAATTGTAGTTAATAGTTCTGGAAAACAATCAATAATAATAACGGAAATACCATATCAAATTAACAAAGCAAATTTAGTTTCAAAGATTGCTTCTTTAGTAAGAGAAAAAGTAATAGATGGAATAACAGATTTAAGAGATGAATCAAATATTGAAGGAATAAAAATAGTAATTGAATTAAGAAAAGATGTTAATGCAAATGTCATACTTAACAATTTATACAAACAAACATATTTACAGACATCATTTGGTATAAATTTACTAGCTTTAGTTCATGGTGAACCAAGAGTTTTATCTTTAAAAGAAATATTATTAAATTATTTAGATCATCAAAAAGAAATAATAGTAAGAAGGACAAAGTTTGATTTAGATAAAGCGACAAAAAGGGCGCATGTATTAGATGGTTTAAAGATAGCATTAGATAATATAGATCAAATTATCAAATTATTAAAAGCTTCAAAAACAGATGAAATAGCTAAAAAAGGTTTAATTGATAATTTTAATTTGACAGAAATGCAAGCAGACGCAATTCTTGAGATGAAACTAAGAAGATTAACAGGCTTAGAAAGAGAAAAAATAGAGCAAGAATTGACTGAACTGTTAAAAACAATAGAATATTTGAACGAACTATTAAAAAGCGATGATAAAATAAATGAAGTTATTAAAGCAGAATTAAATGAAATAAAAGAAAAATACAACGATGAGAGAAAAACTAAAATTGATTTAACTGCTATTGAATATATAGAAGACGAATCACTTATTCCTATTGAAAAAATAATGATAATACTTACAAATAAAGGATATATAAAGAGAATGCCTATCGATGTATATAAAATACAAAATAAAGGCGGAGTTGGAATTAAAGGTATGACTACCAATGATGAAGATTTTGTAGAGCACATGATAGCATTACAGACACACGACTATGTATTAATGTTTACAAACAAAGGAAAAGTATATAGAATGAAGGGTTACAAAATTCCCGAATATGGTAGACAAGCAAAAGGTTTACCAATTGTAAACTTAATACCTATAGAAAAAGATGAATATGTAAAAACTATAATTTCTTTGAATGAAAAAGATAATTATACTAATTTAATATTTATAACGAAAAACGGATTAACAAAAAGAACAAAAATAGATGAATTTGATAGCATTAGAGAAAACGGAAAAATAGCAATAAATTTAAAAGAACAAGACGAGTTAATGACAGTTAAAAAAACAAATGGTAAGAACCATATTGTAATAGCTTCCAACAATGGTAGAATGGTAAGGTTTGAAGAAGAAGAAATAAGAGTTATGGGAAGAACGGCTTCTGGGGTAAAAGGAATGGAAATGACAGGAAGTCATTGTATAGATGCTGGTGTTGCAAGCGAAGATCAAGAGGTATTAGTAATAACAGAAAACGGTTATGGGAAAAGAACAAATATAAATGAATATAGAGCAACACATAGAGGAAGCAAAGGAGTTAAAGCTTTAAATACTACAAAAAAAACAGGTAACATTGTTGCTTTTAGATTGGTAAATGACGAAGAAGATTTAATAATAATAACAAATAACGGAACGATAATAAGAATGCCAATTGATCAAATTTCAAAAATGAGCAGAGTTACACAAGGTGTAAGATTAATTAAGTTGAAAGAAGATCAAAAAGTAACTGCTGCAGTTAATGTGTTATCAGAAGAAGAGGTTTAAAAGCCTTTTTTTCTTTAAAATTATTTCCCGGGAAATAATTTATTAAAAAAAACACTATGTTTCACGTGAAACATAGAATAGAA
>JAQVSJ010000002.1:17638-55112 GCA_028700595.1 Bacilli bacterium
AAGTAACTGCTGCAGTTAATGTGTTATCAGAAGAAGAGGTTTAAAAGCCTTTTTTTCTTTAAAATTATTTCCCGGGAAATAATTTATTAAAAAAAACACTATGTTTCACGTGAAACATAGAATAGAACTTAAAATATATATAAATAACAATATCTGTTTATAAAATAAATTAATTATTATATTAAGAATTATTTCCCGGGAAATAATTCTACATTAATAGTTGATGTTCCACGTGAAACATAGTAAAAAAATAATAAAAAGAAGATTTTTAATTAAATAACTATTATAAATTATTTCCCGGGAAATAATTTATAATACAACAAACAATGTTCCACGTGAAACATTGAAAAAATAAAAAATATGGTGTATATTGGTTTTGACGTAACAAACTAATTACTTAATTGGTCAGAATTGGAAAATAGCAGCCAAAGTAATTTTGTTTGTGTACGTCATTTTATATATAAAAATTTAAAGGTGATAAATATGAATTATGAAAAATATATGAAAAAAGTAATTAAATTAAGCAAAAAAGCAAGTATAATTGGTGAAGTCCCTGTTGCTGCAATAATTATAAAGGAAAATAAAATTGTTTCTAAAGCTTATAATATTAAAGAAAAAAAGAAAGATCCAACACAGCATGCAGAAATAATAGCTATAAAAAAAGCGTGTAAAAAAACAAATAATTGGAGATTGAATAAATGTTTGCTATTTGTAAACTTAGAACCGTGCATAATGTGCTTTGGTGCAATAATAGAATCAAGAATAAACACAATTGTTTGTGGTACAATAAATGAAAAATACCACAATGAAATAGTTGAATTATCAAAAAAACATAATATTAAAATTATATATAACGTTTTACAAGAAGAATGTTCAAAAAAACTAAAAACTTTCTTTAATAATAAAAGATAATATAAAAAAACATGTTATAATATTTATGAAATGTATTGGGGGCGATGACATGGCATATAAATCATTGTACAGAAAATATAGACCACAATCTTTTGATGAAGTTTTTGGTCAAGATATAATAATAAAAACTTTAAAAAACTCTATAAAAGAAGATAAAATAAGCCACGCATATTTATTTTCTGGAACAAGAGGAACAGGGAAGACAACTGTAGCAAAGATATTTGCAAAGACAATAAACTGTTTAAATATTAAAAATGGAAAAACATGTAACCAATGTTTAATTTGTAAAACAATTAATTATGATGAAATACAAGATATTATTGAAATAGACGCTGCTTCCAATAATGGAGTAGATGAGATAAGAGAATTAAAAAGTAAAATCAATCTTGTTCCTACGATTTGTAAATATAAAGTTTATATTATAGATGAAGTACACATGTTATCTACAGGTGCTTTTAATGCTTTATTAAAAACACTAGAGGAACCACCTCAACATGCAATATTTATACTTGCAACTACTGAACCACAAAAAGTTCCAAGTACAATTTTATCGAGATGTCAAAGATACGATTTTAAAAAAATAATTCCTAAAAATATAAAAACAAGAATAGAATATATTGCAAAACAAGAAAAAATAGATATTGAAGAATCTGCTATTGATGAAATATCAAAATTGTGTGACGGATCAATGAGAGATGCAATTGGTATTCTTGAACAAGTATCTTCTTACACTAATAAAGAAGTTAAGATTAAGGATATTTATGATGTTACCGGCACGATATCTAATAATGAAATTGTTGAATTGATAAAAAATATAACATCTAATAATATAGAAAAATTAATGGATTTTATTGAACAAAACAAATCGAGCGGAAAGGATTTCTTAAAACTTGCTGAAGATTTAATGCTTTTTTTAAGAAATGTATTATTAAATAAAAAAGCTCCAAAGTATTTTAATAAAAATACGTTTTATGATAAAGATTTAATTGATGAGGTTTCAAAAATAATATCAGAAAAGGAATTGCTTGATATATTAAAAGAAATTAACTTACTTTTATTTGATTTGAAAAAAACAACAAATGCATCGATTATGTTTGAACTTTTTCTTTTTAATTGTATTTCAAAAGAAAAGGCAATTGAAAAAATAGAAAATAAGAAAAAAGAATCAGGAATAAAAGAAGACGAAATAATTAAAGAAACAACAAAAGATCAAAATAAAAGCAGTGAAGCAAAGATTCAAATTGATGAAATAAAAAAAATATTATTAAATAATACTTTATATTTTGCAAACAAAGAGGAATTAAAAATAACAAAAGAAAAATTGAAAAATGTTGAAAAACATTTAATTAGTAAAAAATATGGTTTAGCAGCTTCTATTTTAATCGATTCAAATATAAATGCTGTAGGAGAAAATTATGCTTTATTTACTTATAAATATCAAAGTATGGTTAGCTCTCATGAATGTGAAATATTAAAAATTGAATCATTAATAAAAGAAGTATGTGGTAAAAAAATGAAAACAGTTGCTTTAACTGTAGAGGATTGGGAAAAATTAAGACCAAAATATTTGCAATTGAAAAAAGAAAAAAAATTGGTAGAGTTAAAAGAAAAGAATATAGATAAAATAATGGAAAAATCAAAAAATGACAATGCAGTAGAAATTGCATTATGTGATTTTGGTAAAGAACTAATAGAAGTGGAGGAATAATTATGAATATGCAAGCTATGATGCAACAAGCAGAAAGAATGCAAAAAGAAATTTTAAATGCAAAAAAAGAAGTAGAAGAAAAAGTTTTTAATGTTGAAAAAGATATTGTAAAAGTAGAAATGAATGGTAAAAAAGAAATTTTAAAAGTGGAAATAAATAAAGAAAATTTTGAAAAAGAAGACATAGAAATAGTAGAAGATTTGATTTTACTATTAATTAATGACTGTTTTAAAAAAATAGATATGGAATTAGAACAGAAGTTATCTAAATTTGGTCCTGGAATAAAGGGATTGATATAATGAATTATCCAAATTGTTTAAAAAATCTTATTGAATCATTTAAAAAACTTCCGGGTGTTGGTGAAAAGACCGCCGAAAGATATTCTTATGCAATTATTAACAATTTTGAAAAAGAAGATTCACAATTTTTTTCTAAATCAATACAAGATGTAAAAGAGAAGTTAAGGAAATGTGATAAATGTAATAATATAACAGAAAGTAGCATTTGTGAATTATGTAGTGATAAGAGAAGAAATAAAAAAGTAATATGTTTAGTTCAAGATAGTAAAGACATTATTTTATTTGAAAAAATTGGATTTTTTAATGGTTTATATTATGTTATTGAGAAGTTAATTTCTCCAATAAATGGTGTAGGACCAGAAGATATAAATTTAGAAAAACTTTTTAAAAGAATAGAAGACGAAAAAATTGAAGAAGTAATAATAGCTATAAAACCAACAATAGAAGGAGAAACAACTTCATTGTATATTGCAAGGATGTTAGAGAAAAAGGATGTTATAGTTTCTAAAATAGCCCACGGCATTCCTATAGGAACAGATATGGAGTATTTAGATCCTTTGACTTTAGAACTAGCAATAAAAGATAGAAAAACATTTTAATGGTTAGGAGAGTGACAAAATGCTTGATGATTACAAAGAAAGACAGTCTGTCACATATAGACAGTTAAAAAACATATTAAACGACAATTTGTCACATGCTTTTATTTTTATAATTAATAAAAATATTTATGCAGATGGTATAGTAATTTCTTTTGCAAAATCAATAATTTGTAAAAATAAATTTACTAACAAAAAATCATGTATTGATTGTAATATTTGTGAGAGAATTGATAATAATGATTTTTCTGAACTTAAGATAATAAGACCGGATGGTTTATGGATAAAAAAAGATCAATTGATTGAATTGCAAAAAGAAATGTCTACTAAACCAATTGAAGGAAAGAAGAAAGTTTATATTATATATGAAGCAGAAAAGATGAATTCATCTGCTGCAAATTGTCTTTTAAAATTTTTAGAAGAACCATTTGATGATATTGTTGCAATTTTAGTTACAGATAATTACAATCAATTAATTGATACAATAGCTTCAAGATGCCAAACAATAGCATTAAATAACAGTGATGTTAACGAATATATTAAAAAATATGATTTTGAAAATAAAACACTATTAAAATTATTTTTAATATATAACAATAAAGAAGAAATTAATGAATATATGAATAATAAAGATAACGAAAAATTTTTAGACAATGTTATAAAATTCATATTAAAATATGAGCAAGAAAAAATAAGAATGATTTGTTATAATAAAAAATATTTTATTGATTTATTTAAACAAAAAGATGAAATATATTATGTTTTTGAGTTAATAACATTATTTTATAAAGACGTTCTACAATATAAAATAAAAAAATCAGTAAATTATTTTGATAGTTATATTTACGAAGTTGAAAAAATATCTAACGAAAAGACAAAAGAAGAAATAATAAAAAAATTAAATATTATAATTAGAAGTAAAGAAAATATAAAAAGTGGGATGAATATAAATTTGTTTTTAGAAAAGTTAATTGTAGAACTTGAGGGAGGTATAAAAAATGCTTGAAGTTGTAGGAGTTCAATTTAATAAAACTGGGAGAGTATATTATTTTTCTTGTGAAAACTTTGATATAAAAAAAGGACAAGAAGTAATAGTGCAAACTGAAAGGGGAATTCAATTTGCTTTTTCAATTACTGATAAACTTCAAATCGAACAAAAAAAAATTAATTTTCCGTTAAAAAGTGTTTTAAGAGTTGCTTCTTTAGAAGACAAAAAAGAATATAAAACAAATTTAAAAGATGCAGAGGAAGCTTTAGAACAGTGCAAGAAAATGGCTGAAAGACAAAAACTTGATATGAATTTAATAGAAGCAGAATATACTTTTGATAGAAATCAATTGGTTTTTTATTTTTTTTCTGAAAACAGAGTTGATTTTAGAAAGCTTGCAAAAGATTTAGCTTCTATGTATAAGACAAGAATAGAATTGAGGCAAGTAGGAGTTAGAGATAAAGCTAAACAGGTAGGTGGAGTAGGAGTTTGTGGAAGAACATTATGTTGTAGTTCTTTTTTGGACAATTTGGATTCAGTTTCAATTAATATGGCTAAAAATCAAAACATTTCTCTTAATCCAAATAAGATTAATGGTGCATGTGGCCGCTTATTGTGCTGTTTAAAATTTGAAAATGATGTATATGAAAAAAATAAAAAAGATATACCATATGTTGGTGAAAGAATTAAAACAAAAAAAGGTGAAGCAAGAGTTATATCAATCGATATACTTAGTAAAAAATATAAATTATTATATGAAAATAATGAAATAGAAGAAATTAAAGTAGAAAAATAGGTGATATAATGAGTCAAAAAAGTTATTTTGAAAAAGTTGCTTTATATTTAGTTCCTACACCGATAGGCAACCTAGACGATATTACAATTAGAGCTTTAGAGGTTTTGAAAAAAGTAGATGTTATTTTTTCAGAAGATACTAGAACGACAAAAATTTTGTTAAACCATTACAATATAATTAATAAAACTATTTCTTATCATAAATATAATGAAAAAAATAGTTCGGAAAATATTTTAAAATATTTAGAAAATGGTTCTTCTGTAGCTGTAGTTTCAGATAGGGGTGCACCTTTAATAAGTGATCCTGGTGAAATATGTGTTAGAAAGGCAATTGAAAAAAACTTTGCAGTAATATCTTTGCCAGGTCCAAATGCTATTTTGCCGGCTATAACTTCTTCAGGGTTTAGTTGTGATAAGTTTGTTTTTTTTGGTTTTCTCGATTCTAAAATATCTAAAAAAAGAAACGAATTAATTGAAATAGAAAGAAACGAATATACAACTGTTATTTATGAATCTCCACACAGAATAATTGAAACATTGAATTTAATTAATGAAATTTTTAAAGAACGACAAATATGTTTGGCGAGAGAGATAAGTAAAAAACACGAAGAAATATATAGAGGAACTGCAAAAGAAATATTAGATGAAGAAAATATTACAAAAGGTGAAATTGTTATTGTAATAAGTGGAGAGAAGAAAAGTAATAATTATGAAAATTTAAGTATAATAGAACATGTTAATTTATATTTAAAAGAAGGAAAAGAAAAGAATGAAGCAATAAAACTTGTTGCAAAAGATAGAAAAGTTACAAAGAATTTAATATATAGTGAGTATTTAAAAAAAGGAAAGTGATATTATGAAATTAATAGTAGGCTTGGGAAATCCGGGAATAAAATATGAAAACACAAGACATAATGTTGGTTTTATGACTTTAGATTGTATGGCTACAAGACTTAATTTGGAGTTTAATAAAAAAAAATTTAACGGAATTTATTTTGAAACTTATATAAATGGCGAAAAAGTAATTTTTTTAAAACCTCAAAAATATATTAATTTATCTGGAGAAGTAATTAAATCATATATTAATTATTTCAAAATAAACATTAAAGATATGTTGGTTATACATGATGAATTAGATTTAGATTTAGGAACGTTGAGATTAAAAATATCTGGAGGAAATGCAGGACATAACGGTTTAAAGAATATAGATATTAATTTAAATACAAATGAATATAAAAGGTTGAGAATTGGAATATCCGACGATAAAACACAAGATAGTGTTGATTATGTTTTATCTAATTTTAACTTAAGAGAAAAAAAAGTGTTGAAAGAAATAATTGAAAAATGTATATTTATAATTGAAGATTTTACAATTATGTCTTTTATTAATCTTATGAATAAATATAATTAAGGAAGTGAATATAATGAATAAATATTACATAACTACATCTATTGCATATGCATCATCAAAACCGCATGTTGGCAACACATATGAGGTTGTTTTAGCAGATGCTATTGCAAGATATAAAAGATTAAAAGGATATGATGTGTATTTTCAGACTGGAACAGATGAGCATGGTCAAAAGATAGAAAAAAAAGCACTTGATGCTGGATTGGAACCTCAAAAATACGTAGATAATATGTCTTCGGTTGTTGAAAAAATATGTAAAAAGATGAATATAAATTATGATAAGTTTGTAAGAACATCTGATAATAATCATAAAACTATTGTTAGTAAAATTTTTAAAAAATTATATGAAAACGGAGATATATACAAAGGAAAGTATGAGGGCTGGTATTGCAGTGCTTGTGAAGCTTTTATAGCAGAGGGGCAATTGAATGAAGGTAAGTGTCCAGAGTGCGGTAAAGATGCTGAAAAGACTTGTGAAGAAGCATATTTTCTTAAACTAAGTAAATACAAAGATAAATTGTTGGAATATATTAATGACAATCCGGATTTTTTGTTACCTGAATTAAGAAAAAATGAAATGATAAATAATTTTTTTAATCAAGGATTGCAAGATTTGTGTGTTTCTAGAAGCTCATTTAAATGGGGAATTCCTGTATCTTTTGATGAAGAACATATTATATATGTTTGGATTGATGCTTTAAGTAATTATATAACATTTTTAGGTTATAATCCTGATGGTGAAAGTTCAAAAGAGTATAAAAAGTATTGGCCCGCAGATCTTCATTTAATAGGAAAAGATATATTTAGATTTCATGCAATATACTGGCCAATTATGCTTATGGCATTAGATCAACCTCTACCAAAAACTATATTTGGGCATCCGTGGTTGTTAACAAATAATGATAAAATGAGCAAATCAAAAGGGAATGTTATATATGCAGATGAACTAGTTGATTTGTTTGGATTAGATGAAATAAGATATTATATGCTTCATGAAATGCCTTATGCTAATGATGGTAATTTATCTTATGAATTATTAATAGAAAGAATAAATTCTGATCTTGTAAATACGTTGGGTAATTTAGTTAATAGAACAATTGCAATGAGTCATAAGTATTTTGATGGTTTAGTTATTAAATCAAACAGCTTATTAGATATCGATTTAAAATTGATAGAAAACTGTAAAAATATAGTAAAAAGCATTAATTTGAGTATGGAAAAAATAGATGTAAATTCAAGTTTAGAATCAATAATTGAATTAGCAAGAAAATGTAACAAATACATAGATGAAAATGAACCTTGGGAACTATATAAAAATATAGAAGATAAGGAAAGACTTAATGTTGTTATTTATAATTTGTTAGAGTGTATTAGATATATTGCTGTATTGCTACAACCATTTTTACCAGATACATCTGAAAAGATATTTTATCAATTAAATACAAATTTAAAAGATTTTGATAGTTTAAAAACTTTCGGCTTGTTAGAAAGTAATACAAAATTAAATATTAATACACCATTATTTTTAAGAATAAATAAAGAAGAGATGCTTGAAAATTTAAAAAATATGTAGTATTTTATAATAGGAGGTTATATGTTAGAATTTTTGCTTAATTTATTAATCCCAATTATAGTTGCAGTTATATTAATCCCATTATTATATTCTGTTATAAGAATGATACTTGATATATTTGGAATAAACATAAAAATATTAACAATAATATTATTTTTAGTTGCTTATTATTTTGTCGGTGAAATAGTACTCAATATATTGGCCGAATACATAATGAAAGATACATTAAATATAATTGAGTGGATATATATACCTTACAAATGTTTAATGGCACTATTTTGAAACAGCGTTTGCTGTTTTTTAATTTAATGATATAATTTTAAGGGTGATAAAAATGATTATAGATACACACTGTCATTTATTTATGGAAGAATATGAAGATTTATATTTGTTAATACAAAACTTAGAAAAAGAAAATATTATTGCTATAGTAAATGGTTATGATTATAAAACAAGTATGGAAGCATATGATCTTTCTACTAAACATAAAAATATTTACTGTGCTTTAGGAATACATCCTAATAATATTATGGATTCTCAAAAAGAAAAGGATTATTTATTTGAAAAAATAATTAATAATAAAAAAGTTTTGGCTATTGGTGAAATAGGTTTAGATTATTATCATAATGACAGTAATAAAGAAGATCAAATTAAAGAATTCAAAAAACAGATAGAGTATGCTGTTAAATATAAAAAGCCTATAATTGTTCATACAAGAGATTCTATTCAAGATGTTTATGACGTTTTATCAAAATATAATGTAAAAGGAATAATTCATGCTTATTCTGGAAGTGCTGAAATGGCAAAAAGATTTATAAATATTGGATATAAAATTGGAATTGGAGGAGTATTAACTTTTAAAAATTCAAATTTAAGTGAAGTTGTTAAACAAATAGGTTTAGAAAATATTGTTTTAGAAACAGATTCACCATACTTAACTCCGCATCCGTATAGAGGTGAACAAAATAGTCCAATATATTTAAAAATAGTTATAAAAAAACTTTCAGAAATATTTAATATCACTGAAAAAGAAGTAATAGAAAAAACATATAGTAATTGCCTTAGTTTGTTTGACTTGGAGTAGGGTTTGTGCTACAATTTAATTGTGATTTTGAAGGTGAAAAAATGGATAAAAACATAAGTAGATTATTAATATCGATTTGTTTATTGATAGTAATGTTTAATGCATTCATAGTTATTAATATTGTTAAGAAAAATAACAATTTATTAAATGAAAAACAAAATATATTTAAAAATAGTTTTAATGCAGTTAGTCATATTGATGAAACAGATGCGTTAGAAATTTTTTATGGTCAATTAACTGCTTATGGAGCTGATTGTTATGGATGTTCTGGAATAACAGCGTCTGGTTATGACATAAGAAATGGTAATATCTATTATGAAGATAAAGAATATGGAAAAGTAAGGGTTGTTGCATCAGATAGAAATTACAAGTTTGGTACTATTGTAAGAATATCGAATTTAAAGTTTTATGATGAACCAATTATCGCAATTGTATTAGATAGAGGGTTTCTTATAAAAGGTGATATAATGGACTTAGCGTTTGATACAGTCAAAAATCCTGATGTTAAAAATTTAGGAAGAGAAAAGAATGCGAAGTTTGAAATACTAAGATATGGATGGTAAACTTCTCTTTTGAGAAGTTTTTATTAGGAGAAAAATATGAATAATTTATTTAATAATGATTTTAAATTTAAAAAAAGATTTGGTCAAAATTTTTTGAAAGATAAAAATATATTAAGCAAGATTATTAAGGAATCTCATTTTGAAAAAGATTCTTTAGTATTAGAAATAGGTTGTGGTTGTGGTTATTTAACTGAAGTGTTAGTAGAAAACGGTTATAATGTACTAGGATATGAAGTTGATAAGACTTTAACTGAAGTTCTTAAAGAAAAAGAAAACAAGAATTTTAAAGTAATAATTGATGATTTTTTAAATAGAAATATAACTGAAGATATTAAAGATTATTGTTTTAATAAAATATATGCAATAGGTAATATACCTTACTATATTACTACACCTATAATTGAAAAATTAATAAATAGTGGTATAAATTTTAATTCAATTATATTAATGGTTCAAAAAGAAGTTGCTGAAAGAATAACATCCTTACCTAATAATAAAAGCTATGGGTCTTTAACTGTATATTTAAATTATAATTATGATATTAAAAATATAATGAATGTAGATAAAAAAAGTTTTTTTCCGGTTCCAAAAGTAGATAGTTCTGTAATAATGTTTTGTAGTAAAGAAAAAATTAAAGTTTTAGACGAATTGCACTTTTACAGAATTATAAGAAAATCTTTTTCTCAAAAAAGAAAAACTTTAAAAAACAATTTAAAAGAATATAACTTTGATTTTATAAAAGAAATATTAAATAAATATGGGTTTGATGATAAAGTTAGAGCTGAACAAATACCAATAAATTTATTTGCAGAAATATCAAATTACTTAATTACTAAAAATTGTTGATTTATTTTATTTGTTGGTGTATATTAATATTGTATATTGTATACAAAAAGGAGTGGATATGCTTGAAAATAACATCGGTAAATGTTCGTAGAATCGAAAGAGAAAATTCTAGAATGAAAGGAATTGCATCTGTTTTATTAGATGATAGTTTTGCAGTTCATGATATTAGAATTATAGAAGGAGATAACGGACTGTTTATAGCAATGCCTAGTCGTAAAACAGCAACTGGCGGATATAAAGACATTGCTCATCCAATTAATCCTGAAGTTAGATCTATGTTCGAACAAGAAATTCTTGCTGAATATGAAAAACAAGAAAACGTAGAGCCTAGCGAAGAAACAGAATCTGAACCAGAAAAAGAAGAAGAATAAAATAAAGCACATATTAATTATGTGCTTTTTTTGTAAAATTATGTAGTATTTAAAAATACTCTTTGATTTAAGTGTGTTTTAATAATATAATAATGTTATAAGGTGATAATATGCTTAAAGAAAATAAAAAAAATTTTATTTATTTACTTATTACTATAACATTTATTATTATAACAATAATTAATGGTGTTTCTCTTTGTGTTAAAATATATAATATAAAGCAACAAAAGAAAATTGTAGAGCAAAAATTATCTATGTTAGTTGAAGAAGAACAATATTTAAAATTAGAGGTTGAAAAGTTAAATGATCCTGATTATGTTGCAAGATATGCAAGAGAAAAATATTTATTTTCAAAAGACGGAGAGTTTAATATAAGAATACAATAATAAAGAAAGTTAATCTTTCTTTTTATATATGTTAGAATATAGTTGGTGATATTATGAATACAAATCAAATTAATTCTCTTGTGTTAGCTTATATTGGTGATTCAATATATGAGTTTAATGTTAGGGAGTTTCTTATAAAAAAAGGAATTAATAATGTAAATGACTTACAATCTGAAGCTAAAAAATATGTTAGTGCTAAAAGTCAAAGTCAATATTTAAGTTTAATAATTGAAAAAAAGATACTTGTAGAAAATGAAATTGATATTGTTAAAAGAGCTAGAAATAGTAAAGTTAATTCTCATCCGAAAAATACCGATATAATTACTTATAAATATGCTACTGGGCTGGAAGCTTTGATAGGATATTTATATTTGAATGGTAAATATGAAAGAATAAATATAATAATGAACATTATATTTGAAAGGAATTAGTATGATAATTATAGGAAAGAATGTTGCAAAGGAATACTTAGAAACTAATAACAAAATTAATAAAGTTTATATTTGTAATGTTTTTAATGATAAAAACTTAATTTCTACAATACAAAACAGAAGAATTAATATTTGTTATTTAAATAAAAATGAATTAGATAAAATTGATAATGGAAATCATCAAGGTATAATATTAGATGTTCCCGAATATAAGTATTATGATTTCGAGCAAATAGATGTTAAAGAAAACAGACTAATAGTTATGTTAGATCATATAGAAGACACTCATAATTTTGGTGCAATAATAAGAACTTGTGAGTCTGCAGGTGTAAATTGGATTATAATACCAAAAGATAGAAGTGTTGATATTAATTCTACTGTTATGAAAACCAGTGCTGGTGCATTAAATAATATATGCATAAGTAAAGTATCAAATCTTGTTAATACAATTAGCAAATTAAAAAAGATGGGTTATTGGATAATTGGAACAGATATGGAAAATAGTGTTGATTATAGATCTATTGATTATGATATGCCGATTGTATTAATAATAGGAAATGAAGCGGTTGGAATAAGTAAAATAGTTAGAGATAATTGCGATATTGTTGCAAGTATTCCTATGAAAGGGAGAATCAATAGTTTGAACGCTTCGGTAGCGGCAGGAATTTTAATATATAAAATAGTTGAAAAAGATTAGGAGGCAGAATGTATAAAGAATATGATGATAATGAGTTATTATATTTAATTGCAGAACAGAATGAAGATGCTACAAATATTTTATATGAAAAATATAAAACCATTGTTGCGATTAAAGTAAAAAAATATTTAAGATATGCAAATAAAATTGGTCTTGAATATTCTGATTTATATCAAGAAGGAATGGTTGGTTTAAGTGAAGCAATTGAAGGATTTAAAGAATCGAAGGAAACTAAATTTTCAACTTTTGCAAATCTTTGTATAGAAAGACAAATCTTTTCAGTTCTTACAAAGTCTAGTAGAAAAAAACACAATATATTGAATGAGTCATTATCTTTAGATAATACTTATGAGGATAATCTTAGTTTGTTAAATTTTGTTTTTGATAAGTCTTCAGATCCGGGTATATATATTGAAAATAAGGAAAGAGTAGAAGAGTTATATAAGAAAATAGTAAATAACTTAACCGATTTAGAAAATGAAGTGTTCAAGTTAAAAATTAATGGTTTTGATTATAAAGAAATATGTGAAATGTTGAATAAAAGTTATAAATCTGTAGACACAGCACTTCAAAGAGTAAAAAATAAAATAAAAAAGATTTTAGAAACAGTGTAATTGTTGTTGACTTTAAATATCTATTGTGTTAATATCAACTTGAAGCACTGAGTAGTGTTTTTATTTTGAAAAAGGTGGGATAATATGAGTAAAGTATCTAGTTTTTTTTCTAGTATTAAAAAAGAGATGCAAAAAGTTAAGTGGCCCAGTAAAAAAGAGATGATAAAATATTCGGTTACAACAATAACATTTATTATTTTCTTTGCTTTCTTTTTCTTTGGACTTGATATTGTTTTTGCTTATTTGAAAAGTTTGGTGAATTAGTATGGAAGAAAAACAATGGTATGTTGTAAATACTTATTCTGGACACGAGAGTAAAGTAAAAGAAAAATTAGAAATGAGAATTAGCTCTATGAATATGCAAGATTTTATTTTTAGAGTTATAGTTCCAGAACAAAAAGAAGTAGAAGTAAAAGATGGCGTTGCAAAAGAAAAAATAAAGAAAATGTTTCCCGGATATGTACTTGTTGAAATGATAATGTCTGATGAGGCTTGGTATGTGGTTAGAAATACACCAGGTGTTACAGGATTTATTGGTTCAAGTGGAAAAGGTGCAAAACCAGTCCCATTATTACCTAAAGAAATAGATTTAATATTAGGAAATATGGGTATGAGTAGATTAGATATGGCTAAGGAAATAGAAGTTGGCAATAAAATTAGAATTGTTGATGGACCATTTAAGGCTATGCAAGGTGTTATAGAAGAAATAGATTTAGAAAAACAAAAATTAAGAGTATTAATAGATTTGTTTGGTCAAGAAACGCCGATAGAAGTAGATTTATTTCAAATTGAAAAAATAAGTTAAAATTATATTGATATTATTGATTTATAGTGTTAGAATATCATTGCAATATATTTAAAAGATTTAGGAGGTGTATTATGGCAAAAGAAGTAGTTAAAAAAATAAAATTACAAATACCTGCTGGTAAGGCTACGCCTGCTCCACCAGTTGGAACAGTTTTAGGTCCTGCAGGAATAAATTTGCAAGAATTTTGTATAAGGTTTAATGATGCAACAAAAGATAAAATGGGAGATATATTACCAATAGATTTATATATATATGATGATCGTTCATATGACTTTAAAGTTAAAACTCCACCTGCACCATTTCTTATTAAAAAATATGCAAAAGTAAATAAGGCTGGTCCAAAAGGTAGAAATGAAATAGTTGGTAAATTAACAAAAGACCAAGTAAGAGAAATCGCAGAAATAAAAAAAGAAGATTTAAATGCTTATGACACAGAGTCAGCAATGAAAAGCATAGAAGGAACAGCATTAAATATGGGAATAGCAATCGAAGAATAGTTATTCTATGTGGGAGGGAAACCGATTACCACTGAAGGAGGATTTATGAAAGGTAAAAAAATTATTGAAGCTTCTAAAAAAGTTGATAGAACAAGAAGTTATTCAAAAGAAGAAGCTGTAAAATTAGTAAAAGAAACAAGTGTTTCAAAATTTGATGGAACAGTTGAAATAGCAATTAATTTAAATATTGA
Source organism: Bacilli bacterium (assembly GCA_028700595.1). Lineage (GTDB taxonomy): Bacteria > Bacillota_I > Bacilli_A > RF39 > UBA660 > JAQVSJ01. Next base: position 32,409 of record JAQVSJ010000002.1, read on the forward strand.
TTTGAAAAAGAGTGATCAACAAATAAGAGGAGCAATTGTATTACCTAATGGAACTGGTAAATCAAAAAAGATATTAGTAGTTGCAAAAGGTGAGAACGCTAAAAAAGCAAAAGAAGCAGGAGCTGATTTTGTAGGAGATACAGATATACTTGAAAAAATAGAAAAAGAAAATTGGTTAGATTTTGATGTAATGATTGCAACTCCAGAAATGATGCCAAGTTTAGGTAAATTGGGAAAAGTTCTTGGACCAAGAGGATTAATGCCTAATCCAAAAATAGGTACAGTTACAAACGATGTAGAAAAAGTTGTTTCTGAAATCAAAAAAGGAAGAGTTGAATTTAAAACCGATACATTTGGGAATGTACATTCTATATTAGGAAAAGTATCTTTAGAAGAAAAGAAATTATTAGAAAATCTAGAAGCATTCGTTGAAAACATTGTTAAGAGTAAACCAACTTCTGTAAAAGGTTCATATATTAAGAATGTATCAATATCATCAACAATGGGTCCTGGAATAAAAATAGATTTAAATTCTTTTGACAAATAATAATAATTAATATATAATAAAAAACGAATTCAAAAAATTACCCATAGACAGTAGGTGCGAAAGCATAATTCCTACTTAGGGAGATTAAATAAACTTTGTTTTATTAACTCTCTTATGGATAATATGAGAGTTTTTATTAGTAAAGGAGGTAAAAATGGCTAATCAACAAACTTTAGAAAGAAAACAAAAAGTTGTTAATGAGATAACAGATAAAATTAAAGAATCTTCTTCGATTATCTTCTTTGATTATAGAGGACTTAAAGATGAAGAAATTACAGAAATTAGAAGAAAGCTAAGAGAAAATAATTCTGATATGAAAATATACAAGAATACTCTTACAAAAAGAGCTTTAGATAATTTAAAATTAACAATGGAAGAATGTGTTGTTGGTCCTAGTGCAATGGCATTTAGTAGTGATTCGGTATCACCAGTTAAGATATTAGATGAATATGCAAAGAAAAATAAATCTTTAATAGTAAAAGGTGGTATAGTAGATGGTGAAATTTCAAATTTAGAAGTTTTATCACAACTTGCAAATCTACCTTCAAGAGAAGCATTATTAACAATGCTTGCTGGTGGTATGATGGGAATAGTAAGAGATTTGAGCATAGCATTAAATATGTATGCTGAAACAAAAGAAAATTAGAAGGAGGAATTAGAAATGGCAAAATTAACAAAAGAAAGTTTTATTGAAGCATTAAAAGAAATGAAAGTATTAGAAATTAAGGAATTAGTAGATGCAATGAAGGAAGAACTTGGAATTGATCCAAGTGCAGTAGCAGTTGCAGCACAACCTGCAGCAGCAGCAGTTGAAGAAAAATCTAAATTCAATGTTGTATTAAAAGATGCTGGTGCTAATAAAATTGCAGTAATTAAAGTTGTTAGAGAAGCTACAGGACTAGGTTTAGTAGATGCCAAAAACTTAACTGAAGCTGGCGGAAATATTAAAGAAAATGTTTCAAAAGAAGATGCTGAAACTTTAAAAACTCAACTAGAAGAAGCTGGAGCTACAGTAGAATTACAATAATTAAAAAGTGAACCTATACTTATGTATAGGTTTTCGTGTATAAGAATAGGGGTGTAATATTGTCTCATTATTTTACTAATGATAATGTTAAATCAGAAATTAAAGTTATAAAATCAATAGTTAAGGGTAATGAATACAAATTTTATACTGACTACAATGTTTTTTCGAAAGATAAAATTGATTTTGGAACTAGATTGCTTTTAGAGAGTATTGAAAATATAGAAGGTGAAGTTCTAGATCTTGGTTGTGGATATGGAGTTATTGGAATATATCTAAGAAATAATTTTAATGTTTTAGTAGATATGATAGATATAAACAACAGAGCAATATTATTATGCAAAAAAAACATTGAATTATATAAACTTGAAAATATAAATGTTTTTCAAAGTGATGGTTATGAAAATATATTTAAAAAATACGATTATATTATAACTAATCCACCTATTAGAATAGGTAAAAAGAAATTATATGAAATTTTATTGAATTCTATAAACTATTTAAAAGATAGTGGGAAATTAATAATAGTAATAAGAAAAGAACAAGGAGCTAAATCTTTGATAAAAGAATTGGAAAAAGTTTATTTTGTAGAAATTATTAATAAGAAGAAAGGATATTATATTTTAAAAAGCACTAAAAAGCAGTATAAAATATAATATTTTTATTGACTTGTTAATGATATTTTGGTAAAATCTAAAATTAGTACCAAATCTTTTATTGTGTTGGTTCTTTGAAATAATTTGTGGGGTGAAATAATGGGTTATAAATTTAAAATGTTTGGTTCACATCGTGAAAGAGCAACGTTCTCTAAAGTAGGTAATTTTTTAGAATTATCAAACTTATTAGAAATCCAAAAGAAATCATATCAAACATTTACTACTGATGGTATTAAGGAAGTATTAAGTGATTTGTTTCCGATTGAAAGCTTTTCAGGTAATCTTAAATTAGATTTTGGAGATTACGTTTTTGAAACGCCTAGACATTCTATAAAAGAATGTAAGGATAGAAATTTAACTTATGCATCTCCTTTGATTGTACAAGCAAAATTACATAATAATGAAACTGGAGAAATAAAGGAACAAGATATATTTTTAGGTGATATGCCTTTAATGACAGATGGTGGTACTTTTATAATTAATGGTGCTGAAAGAGTTATTGTTTCTCAATTAGTTAGATCTCCTAGTGTGTATTTTACAAAGGAAATTGATAAAAACGGAAGAGAAGTTTTTATGTCTCAAATGATTCCAACAAGAGGAACGTGGTTAGAATATGAGATGGATGCTAAAGATGTAATATATGTAAGAATAGATAGAACTAGAAAAGTGCCTATTACTACATTATTAAGAGCTTTTGGTTTATCTTCTGATAAAGATATAACTGAATTATTTGGTGAAGACCAATACATTTTGAATACTTTAGCGAAAGATTCAACTAAAAACACGGATGAAGCTTTAATTGAAATATATGAAAAATTAAGACCAGGAGAACCTGCTACATTAGATAGTGCTAAAAATCAATTAATAACTAGATTTTTTGATGAATTTAGATATGATCTTGCGAAAGTAGGACGTTATAAATTTAATAAAAAGTTAGATGTTTGCGATAGATTACTTGGTTGTAAAATAGCTGAAACTATTAAAGTTAAAAATAAAGTAATTATTGAAAAAGGAACAGAGATTACAAAAGAAATATTGGAATCTATAAGACCTGAATTAAACAATGGATATGGATTAAAAAAAGTTCTAATTAATAGTGAATTAGATAATTTTGATTCTGTTCAAATAATTAGTGTTCATGATAAACAAGATAGTAATAATATTATTAAGATTATTGGTAATGATCAAACAATAGATGCTAAAAGATTAACTGTATCTGATGTTTATGCATCAATTTCATATTATTTAAATTTACTTCATGGTATTGGTAATCTTGATGAAATAGATCATTTAGCTAATAGACGTGTTAGACAAGTAGGAGAACTTCTTCAAAATCAATTTAGAATTGGTATTGCAAGAATGGAAAGAATAATTAAAGATAAGATGAGTACTGTTGATCTTGCAACTGTTACTCCAAAAGCATTGGTTAATATAAGACCATTAACAGCAGTTATAAAGGAACTTTTTGGTTCTTCACAATTATCTCAGTTTATGGATCAAATTAATCCTATTGCTGAATTAACAAATAAGAGACGTCTATCTGCTCTTGGACCTGGTGGTTTATCAAGAGATAGAGCTGGTATGGAAGTTAGAGACGTAAATACTTCTCACTATGGAAGAATATGTCCAATTGAATCTCCTGAAGGTCAAAATATTGGTCTTATAACTTCTTTAGCAAGTTATGCAAGAATTAATGATTATGGATTTATAATGACTCCATATCTTAGAGTTAAAAATGGTAAGTTATTGGAAGATATTGATTATTTAACTGCTGATGAAGAACATGATTATGTTATTTCTCAAGCAACAATTAATATAGATAAAAATAAAAAAATAATTGATGAAACTGTGACGGCTCGTCATAAGGGTGAAACTATAATTGCTAAAACTGAAGATATCAATTATATTGATGTTTCACCACAACAAATAGTATCAATAACTACAAGTTGTATACCTTTCTTAGACCATGATGATGCTACTAGAGCATTGATGGGTGCAAACATGCAACGTCAATCTTTACCATTATTAAAAACTGAAGCACCATTGGTTGCTACTGGTGTTGAACATGTAGCTGCAAAAGATAGTGGAGCTGTAATTGTAGCAAAAGCAGATGGTATTGTAGAATATGTTGATTCTAGAAAAATAATTGTAAAAAATGCATTAGGAAAAGATATATATCATTTGTTAAATTATGAAAGATCAAATATTGCTACTTGTTATCATCAAAAACCGATTGTTAAAAAAGGTGATAAGATATTATCTGGAATGGTTATTGCAGATGGACCAAGTACTGATATGGGAGAGTTAGCATTAGGGAAAAATGTAGTTGTAGCAATAATGACTTTTGAAGGTTATAACTATGAAGATGCTGTAATATTAAATGAAAAGTTAGTAAAAGATGATGCATATACATCATTAAAAATAGAAAATTATGAAATTCAATGCAGAGAAACTAAGCTTGGACCAGAAGAAATCACAAGAGATATACCAAACGTTAGTGAAGATGCAAGAAAAAATTTAAATGAAAATGGAATTGTAAGAATTGGTACTGAAGTTAAAGAGGGAGATATTCTTGTTGGTAAAGTAACACCTAAAGGAATGGTTGAACTTACTTCTGAAGAAAAATTATTACATGCTATTTTTGGTGAAAAAACAAGAGAAGTTAGAGATACATCTTTAAGAGTTTCACATGGTGAAGGTGGAATAATTCACGATGTTAAAATAACAACTAAGAAAGATAGTGAAGAACTACCAAATGGAGTTAATATGGTAGTTAAGGTTTCTATTATTCAAAAAAGAAAAATTTCAGTTGGAGATAAAATGGCAGGAAGACACGGAAATAAAGGTGTTATATCTTTAATATTACCTGAAGAAGATATGCCATATTTACCAGATGGTACACCAGTTGATATTATGTTAAATCCACAAGGTGTTCCTTCTCGTATGAATATAGGTCAAATACTTGAATTACACTTAGGAATGGCTGCTAAAAAATTAGGAATTCATACAGCAACTCCTATATTTGACGGAGCTACTGTTAAAGATATTGAAGAAATAATGCAAGAAGCTAAGATGGATAAAGATGGTAAAACTATTCTTTATGATGGAAGAACTGGAGAAAAATTTGAAAATAGAATAAGTGTTGGTGTCATGTATATGGTTAAACTATATCACATGGTTGATGATAAAATACACGCTAGAAGTACTGGACCATATTCTTTAGTTACTCAACAACCATTAGGTGGTAAAGCACAATTTGGTGGTCAAAGGTTTGGAGAAATGGAAGTATGGGCATTGTATGCATATGGTGCTGCAAATATTCTTCAAGAATTATTAACTATTAAATCAGATGATGTTGTAGGAAGAGTAAAAGCATATGAAGCATTAGTAAAAGGAAATCAAATTCAACCATCAGGAATACCAGAATCATTTAGAGTATTAGTAAAAGAGTTCCAAGCTCTTGGATTAGATATATCTATGTTGAACTCTGACAATGAAATGATTGATTTAAAACAATTAGAAGAGGAAGAAACAAAAGAAAATGTACTTTTATCTATTGAGGAGATAAAAGATGATGTGGTATTTGAAGATTCAGAAAAAAAAGTAGAAGATTTTGAACCGGTTTTTACAATCGATTTAGAAACTCAAAGGGGTGAAGAATAATGATGGATTCTAGCAAGTTTGAGGGAATAAGAATAGCGATTGCTTCACCAGAAAAAATTAGATCTTGGTCACATGGTGAAGTAAAGAAAGCAGAAACTATTAATTATAGAACTCTTAAACCAGAAAGAGATGGTTTGTTTTGCGAAAAAATATTTGGACCTACTAAAGATTATGAGTGTTCTTGTGGTAAATATAAAAGATTAAGATACAAGAATATTGTTTGTGACAGATGTGGTGTAGAAGTAACTAAAGCTAAAGTTAGAAGAGAAAGAATGGGGCACATTGAATTGGCGTCTCCAGTTTCTCATATATGGTTTTTTAAAGGTACACCTTCACGTATGGGATTAATATTAGATATGTCACCAAGAGATTTAGAGGAAGTATTGTATTTTGTATCATATGTAGTATTAAATCCTGGTATATCACCTTTGCAAAAGAAGCAAACATTATCTGATAGAGAGTATCATGCATATTATGAAAAATATGGTGATGGATTTGAAGTAGGAATGGGTGCAGAAGCAATTAAAAAGTTACTTGAAGAAGTTGATTTAGATAAAGAATTAGATGATATTAATAAAGAATTAGAAAATTCAGTTGGACAAAAGAGAATAAGACTTATTAAGAGATTAGAAGTATTAAGTGCTTTTCAAACATCTGGAAATAAGCCTGAATGGATGATATTAACAGCATTACCTGTTATACCTCCAGAATTACGTCCAATGATACAAATAGATGGTGGTAGATTTGCTACTAGTGATTTAAATGATTTATATAGAAGAGTTATAAATAGAAATAATCGTTTAAATAAGTTAATAGAATTAAATGCACCATCAATTATTGTTAGAAATGAAAAACGTATGTTACAAGAAGCTGTAGATGCGTTATTTGATAATGGTAGAAGAGGAAGAAATGTAACTGGAGCTTCTAATAGACCTTTAAAATCTTTAAGTAATATTTTAAAAGGAAAACAAGGAAGATTTAGACAAAATTTATTAGGTAAAAGGGTTGATTATTCTGGACGTTCAGTAATAGTTGTTGGGCCAGATTTAAAAATGTATCAATGTGGATTACCAAAAGAAATGGCATTAGAGTTATTTAAACCTCATGTAATTAGATTGTTAGTTAAAAATGAAATAGTACATAATATAAAGAGTGCTAAAAAGATGATTGAAAACAAGGATGAAAGAGTATGGGATATAGTAGAGGAAATAATTAAAGAACATCCAGTTCTACTTAATAGAGCACCTACTCTACATAGATTAGGTATACAAGCTTTTGAACCTAAGTTAGTTGATGGAAGAGCTATAAGGTTACATCCGTTAGTAACAACAGCATTTAATGCAGATTTTGATGGAGATCAAATGGCTGTTCACGTACCAATAAGTATTGAAGCACAAGCAGAAGCAAGATTGTTGATGCTTGGAGCAAATAATATATTATCTCCAAAGGATGGTAAACCAATTGTTACTCCAACACAAGATATGATACTTGGTAACTATTATATAACAACAGAAAAAGTAGGATTACCTGGAGAAGGAAGAGTATTTAAAGATTCAAATGAAGTATTAATGGCATATTACAGAAAAGAAATAACTGTTCATACAAGAATAGCGTTACCTGTAAATTCATTTAAATATAAGATATTTATGGATTCTCAAAAAGATAAATATTTAGTAACAACTGTAGGTAAATTAATGTTTAATGAAATATTACCAGATTCTTTTCAATATATTAATGAGCCAACTCAAGAAAATATTGAAAGAGTTATTGATGATAAATTCTTTATAGAAAAAGGTAAAGACATAAAATTAGAAATATCTAAAATGCCTATAACAAAAGCTTTTGATAAAAGAGACTTAGAAAATATAATTGCTCAAATATATAAAAGATATAAAACTACTGATACTTCTATATTCTTAGACAAGTTAAAAGCATTAGGATTTAAGCATTCTACTTTGGCAGGTATTACTTTTGCAATTAGTGATATGGTTCAAAGTAAAGAAAAACCTAAGTTATTAGAAGAAAGTGAAGAACTAGTAAATAAGATTAATAAGCAATTTCAAAAAGGATTAATTACTAATGAAGAAAGATTTAATAAAGTAATAGATATATGGTCTCAAACTAAATCTAAGATAAAATTAGAACTAGATAAATATTCAAAATCTGATGTAGATAATCCTATATTTGTGATGATGTGTTCTAAAGCTCGTGGTAATATTGATAACTTTACTCAAATAGCAGGTATTCGTGGAATAATGCAAAAACCTAATGGTGAAAATATGGAAATACCAGTTAAGTCATCATTTATTGAAGGGTTATCAGTATCTGAATTCTTCTTATCTACTCATGGTGCTAGAAAAGGTGTTGCTGATACAGCTTTAAAGACTGCAGAATCTGGATATTTAACTAGAAGATTAGTTGATGTATCACAAGACGTAATAGTTAGAGAAGAGGATTGTGGTGCACTAAATGGTGTTGTTGTTAGACAATTGGTAGATGAAAAAGAAGGATCTATAATTGAAAAATTATATGATAGAATTTTAGGAAGATTTACAAGTAAAGCTGTATTAAATCCTAAAACTAAAGAAGTAATAATTGATAAAAATGAATTAATAACAGAAAATATAGCAGATAAGATTGTAAAAGCTGGTGTGGAAGCTGTTGAAATAAGAACTTTACTTACATGTAAAACAACTAATGGTGTATGTAAAAAATGTTATGGACGTAATTTAGCAACAGGTAATATGGTTGAAGAAGGAGAAGCTGTAGGAATTATGGCTGCTCAATCAATTGGAGAACCTGGAACTCAATTAACTATGAGAACTTTCCATACTGGTGGTGTAGCAACTACTGAAGATATTACTCAAGGTTTACCTCGTGTTCAAGAATTATTTGAAGCTAGAAATCCAAAAGGAAAAGCTACTATTTCAGAAATAGCAGGAAAAGTTTCAAAAATTGAAAACGCTAATGGTAAATATAAAATAATAATTGAAAATGATGTTGAAGGTAAAGAACATGTTACTAATTATGGGTCAAAAACAATAGTTAGTGTTGGTGATTCTGTTAAACCTGGTGATAAATTAACTGAAGGAAATATAAATCCAAAAGAATTATTAGCAGTAACAGATCCAATAACTGTTCAACAATATATTTTGAAAGAAATTCAAAAAATATATTCGTTACAAGGTGTTGGAATATCAGATAAGCATGTTGAAATAATTGCAAGAAGAATGATTTCAAGAATAAGAATAACTGATTCTGGTGATTCAGACTTTATACTTGGTACTCTTATATCTTTAGGACAATTTACTATTAAGAACAAAGAATTGTTACTAGCAGATAAAAGACCTGCAATAGGAAGACCTGTTCTTCTAGGCATAACGAAAGCATCTCTTGAAACAGATTCGTTCTTATCGTCTGCTTCATTCCAAGAAACAACCAGAATATTAACTGATGCAGCTATTAAAGGAAAAGTTGATAAATTACAAGGATTAAAAGAAAATGTAATTATTGGTAAACTTATTCCTGCTGGAACAGGCGCTAAAAAATATTCTGAAGTAGATATATCTTTGGAATCCGAGTTTAAGGATGAAGAACCATTTGATGTATTGGAAGAGAAATTAAGTGAATAAGGCTATAAGCCTTATTTTCTATTGTAAATATGTATATTAAATGTTAAAATTATAAGAGAATAAGAGGTGCTTTTATGGATAAAGTATATGATTATCTAATGAAAGATTTAGGTTTAAAATTAGGTGATACAGTTGTAGTTGGTGTTTCTGGTGGTGCTGATTCTATGGCTTTATTGCACATGTTGAAAGAAATTAAAAAAGAAACTGATATATATATTATATGTGCTCATGTTAATCATAATATCAGACCAGAAAGTGCTGGAGAAAAATGTGAAGTAGAAAAATATTGTGATAATAATCAAATATATTTTGAAAGTATGACTATTGAAGAATATGGTGATGATAATTTTCATAATGAAGCGAGAACTAAAAGATATGCTTTTTTTGAAAGTATTGTTAAAAAATATGGGGCAAGATATTTATTTACTGCTCATCATGCAGATGATTTAATTGAAACTATATTAATGAGAATAGCTAGAGGATCTACTTTGAAAGGTTATGCAGGATTTGCAAAAGAAATTGATACTGGTAATTATAAAATTATAAGGCCTTTTATGGACGTTACTAAAGATGAGATAATAAAATATGATAAAGAAAATAAAATAAAATTTTCAGAAGATTCTTCTAATCATAAAGATAAATATACTAGAAATAGATATAGAAAATATGTTTTACCGTTTTTAAAAAGTGAAGATCCAAATATTCATGAAAAATTTATTAAATATAATCAGACTTTATTAGAGAGTAATGAATATATAGAAAAGCAAGCACAAGATGCTATCAATGGTGTTTTTAAGCAAAATATATTAAATATCGAGAGATTTGTTGAATTAAATAAGGTTATTCAAAATAAAATAATAAATAATATATTAGAAGGCATATATCAAGATGATTTAATGTTAATAACGGATTCACATACTGAGTTAATCCAAAAATTAATAAAAAGCAATAAAGCCAGTTCATATATTCATCTTCCAAATAATTTAGTTGTAGTAAAAAGTTATAACTCAATATCTTTTACTCATGAAAAGAGTGAAGTAAAAGATTATGAAATAGAATTATCTAATTTTATTAATTTATCAAATGGTATGAATTTAGAAATAGTAAAAAAATGTGAATCTACTAATAATTATGTTTGTAGATTAAATAGTAAAGAATTAAAGATGCCGTTGTATGTTAGAAATAGAAAACTTGGAGATAGAATTGAAGTAAAAGGAATGTTAGGAAGAAAAAAAATTAAAGATATTTTTATTGACGAAAAAATATCTGTTGAAGATAGAGAAACTTGGCCAATAGTGTTAGATTCATCTAATAAAGTGGTTTGGATGCCAGGTTTAAAAAAATCAAAATATGACAAAGAAAAAAGTGAAAAATATGATATAATAATCAGGTATTATTAATTAGGAGGTTTTATGAAACAAAAGAAAAATACAAAAAAGAATATAATTCCATATATAGCATTAGTTGTAATTGCAGCATTAATACTATTTTCAAGTGATATTTTTGGTAGAAAAGTAAATATATTAACTTATAGTGAGTTTGCAGAAGTTTTAAAAAATGGTGAAGTTTTGGAATTAAATATTACAACAAGAGATAGGGCGAAAGTTTATGAATTAGCAGGTAAATTAAAAGATTATGAAGATAAAGAAACTTTTTTTGTAAAAGCACCTTTATCTGAAACTGTTATGAATTTAATATTAACAAATCAGATTGAAAACAGTTATAAAATTGATGTAAAAGTTGATCCAGAATCAAGCACTTTTATGCTTTTTATTATAAATGTATTACCAATGGCACTATTGTTAGTAATTGCCTTTGTATTCTTTTCAAGACAAGTTGGAAATAATAGTAAATCGCTTGATTTTGGTAAGAGTAAAGCTAAGTTAAATGAAGAAAGTAATAAAATAACATTTAAGGAAGTAGCTGGTCTAGATGAAGAAAAAGAGGAAGTGGCAGAATTAATAGATTTTTTAAAGAATCCTAAGAAATTTCAAAAATTGGGAGCAAGAATACCTAAAGGAGTACTATTAGTTGGTCCTCCTGGAACGGGTAAAACATTGTTGGCAAGATCTGTTGCTGGTGAATCAAATGTTCCTTTCTATTTTATAAGTGGATCTGATTTTGTTGAATTGTTTGTTGGTGTAGGAGCATCTAGAGTTAGAGATATGTTTAAACAAGCTAAGCAAACAGCACCTTGCTTGATATTTATTGATGAAATAGATGCAGTTGGTAGACAAAGAGGAACAGGATTAGGTGGAGGACACGATGAACGTGAACAAACTCTTAATCAATTATTAACTGAGATGGATGGATTTGGTAGTAATGAAGGAATAATAATAATTGCTGCAACAAATAGACCTGATGTTTTAGATCCTGCATTATTGAGACCAGGTAGGTTTGACAGACAAATAACTGTTAATTTACCAGATGCAAAAGCAAGAGAACAAATATTAAAAGTACATGCTAGAAATAAGATTTTTAATACAAAAGTTAATCTTGAAAATGTTGCAAAAAGAACAGTTGGATTTAGTGGCGCAGATTTGGAGAATTTACTTAATGAAGCAGCATTGTTAGCGGTAAGAAGAGGTAAAGATAAAATTGGTATGTCAGAAATAGATGAAGCAACTGATAGAGTTATAATGGGTCCTGCAAAAGTATCTAAGAAATATTCAGAAAAAGAAAAAGAAATGGTTGCTTATCATGAATCGGGACATGTTATTCTAGGATTAAAATTAAGTGATGCTAATGATGTTCAAAAAGTAACTATAATACCAAGAGGATATGCTGGTGGTTATGCAATGATGACACCTAAAGTAGAAAAGTATTTGCAAACTAAGACTGAATTACTAGAAGAAATAACAGGGTTACTTGGAGGAAGAGTTGCAGAAGAAATAATATATAAAGAAATAACTACAGGTGCAAGAAACGATTTTGAAAAAGCAACTAAAATAGCAAGAGCTATGGTTACTGAATATGGTATGAGTGATCTTGGACCAATTCAATTTGAACATAAAGATGAAAGTGTTTTCTTAGGTAGAGATTATGCAAAGAGTAGAAATTTTTCTAACGAAGTTGCACATGAGATAGATAAAGAAATTAAAAAGATATTAAGTGATTGTCATAAAAAAGCAACTGAGATAATTAAAGAAAATATTGAATTATTGAAATTGATATCTAAAAATTTAGTAGAACATGAAACTTTGACAAAAGAACAAATCGAATATCTCGTAGAGCATAAGAAAATGCCTGATGAAGAAATAGAAGAACCAAAAGTAAAAGAGGAAAAATAATCCTCTTTTTCTATTGACAATATATATGTAATAATGTTATATTTATTTGGACGTGAGTTTTACTCATATTTTTAAAAAAACAATATGGTACACCTGGAAGGGTGTAAAAGAAAGGAACATAAAATATGCCTACAATAAATCAATTGATAAGAAAAGGTAGAGGAAAAAAGATAAGAAAAAGTAAGTCTCCAGTTTTAGGTATTGGTTATAATACTATTACTAGAAGAGCTACTAAGTTAAAATCTCCTCAAAAAAGAGGAGTATGTGTACGTGTTGGTACTATGACTCCAAAAAAACCAAACTCTGCTTTAAGAAAATATGCAAGAGTACATTTAAGTAATGGTATGGATGTTACTTGTTATATTCCTGGTGAAGGACATAATTTACAAGAACATAGTGTTGTACTAATTAAAGGTGGACGTGTTAAAGATTTGATTGGAGTACGTTATCATATTGTAAGAGGTACATTAGATACAGCAGGTGTACAAAATCGTAATCAAGGTCGTTCAAAATATGGCGTTAAGAAGCCTAAGAAATAATAGGAGGAATATAATATGCGTAAGAGAAGAGCAATAAAGAGAGACGTTTTAGCAGATCCTGTTTACAATTCAAAAATAGTAACCAAGTTTATTAATCATGTTATGTATGATGGTAAAAGAGGAACTGCACAAACAATTTTATATGATGCATTCGAAATAATAAAAAATGATACTAAGCAAGAACCATTAGATGTTTTTATGAAAGCGATGGAAAATGTAAAACCATCACTTGAAGTAAAAGCAAGAAGAGTTGGTGGTGCTAATTATCAAGTTCCTATGGAAGTGAGTGATGAAAGATCACAAGCATTAGCAATACGTTGGTTAGTTCAATATTCAAGATTAAGAGGTGGAAAAACTATGCCTGATAAGCTTGCTAGTGAATTGATTGATGCTTCAAACAATACAGGTGGAGCAGTTAAAAAGAAAGAAGATACACATAGAATGGCAGAAGCTAATAAAGCATTTGCACATTATCGTTGGTAAGGGGAAATTATTATGGCAAGAGAATATTCATTAGAAAAAACACGTAATATAGGAATAATGGCACACATTGATGCAGGTAAGACTACTTTTACTGAAAGAGTTTTATTCCACACTGGTAAAATACATAAGATTGGTGAAACTCATGATGGTGCAGCACAAATGGATTGGATGGAGCAAGAAAAAGAAAGAGGAATAACAATAACTTCTGCAGCAACATCTGCATACTGGAAAGGTAATAGAGTAAATATTATTGATACACCAGGTCACGTAGATTTTACTATTGAAGTTACAAGAAGTCTTAGAGTTTTAGATGGTGCAATTGCATTAATAGATGCAAATGCTGGAGTAGAACCTCAAACTGAAAATGTTTGGAGACAAGCTACTAAGATGAAGGTACCAAGATTAATATTTATAAATAAAATGGATAAGATGGGTGCAGATTTCTATGAAAGTGTGAAAAGTGTATATAAGAGATTAGGAGTTAAAGCATACCCAATAGAATTACCAATTGGTGCAGAAGATGATTTTAGTGGAATAATAGATTTATTAAGTAGAAAAGCATATCATTATGATGGAAAACAAGATGAAAATGCACAAGAAATAGAAATTCCTAGTGATATGGTTGAAAAAGTTGAACAATATAGACAAGAATTAATAGAAGCAGCAGCTGAGTTTGATGATGAGTTAATGGAAAAATATTTAGAAGGACAAGAAGTAAGTATTGAATTAGTTAAGAAAGCAATAAGAAAAGGTGTTCTTCAAGTAAAGTTTTTTCCAGTATTATGTGGAACAGCATTAAATAATATGGGTGTTAAGTTAGCGCTTGATGCAGTAATAGATTATTTGCCGGCGCCAACTGATATAGAAGCTTTTGAATGTACAGATATGAATGGTAATCCAACAAAGAGACATCCAGATGATAATGAACCATTTGCAGCTTTAGCATTTAAAATAGCAACCGATCCTTTTGTTGGTAGACTATCATTTTTTAGAGTTTATTCAGGACATTTATCAAGTGGTTCATATGTTTTAAATTCTAATAAGAATGTTAAGGAAAGAATTGGTCGTCTATTATTAATGCATGCAAATACAAGAACTGAAATAACTGATGTATACACAGGTGATATAGCTGCAGCAGTAGGGTTAAAAGATACTACTACTGGAGAAACATTATGTGATGAAAAGAAAGCAGTTATATTGGATAGAATGGAATTTCCAGAACCTGTAATTTCTGTTGCAATTGAGCCAAAATCAAAAGCAGATCAAGAAAAAATGGGTACAGCATTAACTAAGTTAGCTGAGGAAGACCCTACATTTAAGCAATATACTAATCAAGAAACAGGCCAAACAATTATATCAGGAATGGGAGAATTGCATCTTGATGTTCTTGTGGATCGTATGAGAAGAGAGTTTAATGTAGAAGCAACAGTTGGTAAACCACAAGTTGCATATAGAGAAACAATAACTGAAGCAGGAAATTGTGAAGGTAAATATATTAAACAATCTGGTGGTAGAGGACAATATGGACATGTATGGATTAAGTTTGAACCTAATCCAGAAAAAGGATATGAATTTGTTGATTCTATTGTTGGTGGAGTAGTTCCAAGAGAATATATTCCTGTAACTGATAAAGGATTACAAGAAGCTATGCAAAGTGGTGTTCTTGCAGGATATCCTATGGTTGATGTTAAAGCAACACTATATGATGGTTCGTATCACGAGGTTGATTCATCAGAAATGGCATTTAAAATTGCTGCTAGTTTAGCGTTAAAATCAACAAGAGAAAAATGCAAACCAGTATTACTTGAACCTATAATGAAAGTTGAAGTAGTAACTCCGGATGAATATTTTGGAAATGTTATGGGTGATATTACAGCAAGAAGAGGAAAACCAGTTTCTCAAGAGAATAGAGATAATGCAATATTGCTTACTGCAATGGTTCCATTATCAGAGATGTTTGGATATGCAACTAGTTTAAGATCTAATTCACAAGGACGTGCAACATTTGTTATGTTCCCTGATCATTATGAAGAAGTACCAAAGAGTATATCAGAAGAAATAATCAAGAAAAACGGATCTAAATAAAAAAAAGACTTGCAAAAAATTAAAGTATTAGTTAAAATATAATAGTAATTTAAAAGGAGGAATTAATTATGGCAAAAGAAAAATTTAATCGTTCAAAACCACATATTAATATTGGTACAATAGGACACGTAGATCACGGAAAAACTACATTAACAGCAGCAATAACTTCATATTTATCAGCAACAGGTGGAGCTACTGCAATGAAATATGATCAAATTGATAATGCACCTGAAGAAAAGGAACGTGGTATTACAATTAATACTACACACGTTGAATATCAAACAGAAAAGAGACATTATGCACACGTTGATTGTCCAGGACATGCTGACTATATTAAAAACATGATAACTGGTGCAGCACAAATGGATGGAGCTATTCTTGTAATAGCAGCAACTGATGGACCTATGGCTCAAACTCGTGAACACATATTACTTGCTAGACAAGTAGGAGTACCTAAAATGGTAGTGTTTATGAATAAATGCGATATGGTACAAGATGCTGAATTATTAGACTTAGTTGAAATGGAAGTTAGAGAATTATTAACTTCATATGGATTTGATGGAGATAATACTCCAGTAATTCGTGGTTCAGCGTTAAAAGCTCTTGAAGGAGATGCTGAATATCAAAAAAATATTCAAGAATTAATGGACTCAGTTGATGAATGGATTCCAACACCAGTTAGAGAAACTGATAAACCATTCTTAATGCCAATTGAAGATGTTATGACAATTACAGGACGTGGAACTGTAGTTACAGGACGTGTAGAACGTGGAGAATTAAAACTTAATGATGAAGTTGAAATAGTTGGTATTAAAGCAACTAAGAAAACAGTTGTTACTGGAATAGAAATGTTCCGTAAACAATTAGATTCAGCAATGGCTGGAGATAATGCAGGAGTATTATTACGTGGAATTGTACGTGAAGATGTAGAACGTGGACAAGTTCTTGCAAAACCAGGATCAGTTACACCACATACTAAATTTGAATCTGAAGTATTTGTATTAAGTAAAGAAGAAGGCGGACGTCATACTCCATTCTTCGCAAATTACAGACCACAATTTTACTTTAGAACAACTGATGTTACTGGTGAAATTGAATTACCAGAAGGTGTAGAAATGGTTATGCCAGGAGATAAAGTAAATCTTGTAGTTAAGTTAATACATCCTATAGCAGTTGAAAATGGTACTAAATTCTCAATTCGTGAGGGTGGACATACTATTGGTGCTGGTGTAGTAACAAAAGTTATTCAATAAATAATAAAAGAACTGAATACTCAGTTCTTTTTTATTTTGTAATTAAATATTTTTTCAAATTTTCTTATATTGTTAAATGCAGAATAATTTATTTTATTTATAACAATATCAAATTCTCCTATGTATTCTAAAACTTTTGAATTAAATCCCGATTTGAAATCATAAAGTCCATAATATTTATTTTTTTTGTTAAAATCACCACTAATACCATTTAAATTAAACACTTTATATTCTTTTTTAGAATAACTATCTATTATTTCATGTTTTAACAAATAATTTGCATTAAAATCTTTATATTTATTATTAATACCATCTATTAGAAAAAATATTTCATTGCCGTATTTAATTATTGCTGTTGCAGCGACTATTATATTGTTTTCTTTTGATTCATATAATTTTGTAGCTTTAATAATTTCGTTTTTATATATATTTAACATATTATCAGATGCCATTTTTTTATTAATTAAATTAAAATTATCTTTTTTTAAATGTAACTTTTCAACAATATTGTTGTTTTCTTCTAATTCTTTTTCATATAATTTTTTGCTATTTTGTATGAATTTATTTATATCTATTTTTGCAATGTATATATCAAACATGTCAAATTTACCAAATATTTCAAAATAGTCCAAGTAATAATTTAATTTTCTAGTATGTTTTTTATTGATTAGATTATAAAATGACTTAATGTCATTTTTGTTTCCTTTTTCAATATATACACCTTTTCTTATTGCCGCTTTAATTCTATTTCTTGTGTTTTTATCATATTTCTCAATAATATTATTTGTATCATCAATTATACAATTCCATCTAGGTTTTAAAGTTTCAAAATATAAATTAAATCCTTTGTGTTCAAATCCTATTTCAATTAAATTGCTAATTGTTTCTTTTCCTTCTATGTAATTATCAATAGAATCACCTTGATTATTTCTTCTAATATGAACTATATTAGGATCTATTTTTAAGTAAAGAACACCTTTTCTATTTAGATTTTCTTTTAATAATTTTACAAATATTTTTAATAATTCTAAATTGTTAAAATCAATAAGAAATCCTCTTGGAGAATAAGCAAATTTAAAAGAACCAAATATTTTCTGGATTAGTATTAAAGAGGCTGCTAATATGTTCTTATCTTCATCTACAAGTGCTATATAATGATCATTAAATCCATTTTTTGACATTAAAGTTCCATACTGAGATGTTTGATAAAAACTTTTATTTTTATGATTAATTGCATATTTATCAAATTCTAGTTTAGATATTTCAATAATTTTCATAAAACACTCCTTACGAGTAAGATATTATATCATTATTTTTCCACAAATGATAGATTAGAGCTTTCTATTGAACATTCTAAATTAAGATAAAAAACACTTCCGTCTTTTCTTACAGTAGTTAAATTATTAAAACAATTTAATTGGTCTATTTTATATGTTTTTACTAAATAACCTGTTTCATACAAATCATTTAATGTAACTATATTTGAATTGTTATTAATTAAATATTTTTTACCAGCTTGTAATATTTCTAACTTTATATTGTTTGGTACAGATACATTGTCTTTTAAAAAGTATTTAATACCAAAAGGTAATATGAAAAAACACAGTAAAATACTGAACAAAGTTGAAATCAATAAATCAAGTATTGTAAATTTTTTTCTAACTTTCATATAATACCTCATTATAATAATATTATTGATATGTAAATAAATCAAGAACTTATTCATTTTTATGTAAAATAATAGTATAATTAAAATGGAGGCATAATATGTTTGAAAACAAAAAAATAATTATATTAGGGATGGCAAAAAGTGGGTATGAAGTAGCAAAATTACTTATTAAATATACTAAAGATATTGTTATTAACGATTTTAAAGAAGATCAAGAATTAGAGCGTGTAAACGAGTTAAAACAATTAGGGATTAAAGTAATATTGGGTAATCATCCGGATGATTTAATTACTAAAGATATAGATTTTATAATTAAAAATCCAGGTATTAAAAATGATCATAAGTATGTTTTAAAAGCAATGGAATATAATATACCTGTAATAAATGAAGTTGAAGTTGCATACTTGTTTTTCCCGAAAGATATAACTTTAATTGGAATAACTGGTAGCAATGGTAAGACAACAACAACAACTTTAATATACGAAATAATTAAAGGTGCTAATATGTCAGTACATCTAACTGGAAACATTGGTTATCCTTTATCTTCATTTGTAAGTAAAATAAAATCTAAAGATATAGTTGTAACAGAAATATCTATTCAACAATTATGTAATTTAAATAAGTTTAAAACAAATATATCAGTATTAACTAACTTATATGAAGCGCATTTAGATTTTGTAGGTGGATATGAAAATTATATTAATTTAAAGAAAAAAATATTTAATGAACATACTCAAGAGGATGTTGCAGTATTGAATTATGATAATAATGATGTAGTTAAAATAACTAATGATATTAATTCTAAAAAATATTATTTTTCTAGTAAAAAAGAAAATGTGACACAATGTTATATTAAAGAAAATTCAATATATTATAATAATGAAGAAATAATTAAATTTAATGAATTAAAATTAACCGGAATTCACAATTATGAAAATATAATGGCAGCAATATTAGTTTGTAAACATTTAAAAATAAGTAACGAAATTATTAGAAAAGTATTAATGAATTTTAATGGTGTAGAACACAGAATAGAATTTGTTAAAAAAATAAATGATATAAGGTTTTATAATGATTCAAAATCTACTAATATTGTTGCAACAATAACAGCTTTAAAGTCATTTAGTACACCAATAATATTGTTGTTAGGTGGTTTAGATAGACAACATTCATTTGATGAGTTAAAAGATTATATGAACAATGTAAAACTTGTAATAGCATATGGTGAAACTAAAGATAGAATAAATGATTTTTGTAAAAGAATTAATAAAGAATGTACTGTATTTGAAGATTTAAAACAAGCAACTGAATTTGCATATAATAATTCTTTATCTGGAGATACTATTTTATTAAGTCCTGCATGTGCATCTTGGGATCAATATAAAAACTTTGAAGAAAGAGGAAATAAGTTTAAAGAATATATAAATAATTTATAGGAGGATATATGCCAATAATTAAAGATGTTAAAGCTAGAGAAATACTTGATTCTAGAGGGAATCCAACAATAGAAGTTGATGTTATTTGTGATGATGGAAGTTTTGGAAGAGCAAGTATTCCAAGTGGAGCTTCAACCGGTATTAATGAAGCCGTTGAGTTAAGAGATGGTGGAAATAGATACATGGGTAAAGGTGTATTAAATGCAGTTAATAATGTAAACAATATAATAAAATCATCTTTATTGGGATTAGATGTTACTAAGCAAGAAGAAATTGATAATATAATGTTAAAATTAGATGGAACACAAAATAAATCTAAACTTGGAGCTAATGCAATATTAGGAGTTTCTTTAGGATGTTTAAAAGCTGCGGCTAATTATAATAAAACACCATTATATAAATATATAGGTAATGGGACAATTTTACCAAAACCAATGATGAATATTATTAATGGTGGTTCTCATGCTGATAATAATCTTGATTTTCAAGAATATATGATTGTTCCTAATGCTAATTCTTTTAAAGAAAGATTAAGAATTGGAGTAGAAGTATTTCATACTTTAAAGAAAATATTAAAGAGTAAAGGATATAATACAAGCGTAGGTGATGAGGGTGGATTTGCACCTAATTTAAGCACCAATAAAGAGGGATTAGACTTAATAGTAGAAGCAATAGTGCAAGCTGGGTATAAGCCTGGAGAAGACGTTTCTATAGCACTAGATGTAGCGGCTTCAGAGTTCTATGATAAAGAAAATAATTTATATAATTTAAAGGGCGAAGGAAAGACTTTAAATGGAGAGCAAATTATTGATTTTTATGATAAATTGATAAATGATTATCCAATAATATCAATAGAAGATGGTTTACAAGAAGAAGATTTTGAAGGATTCAAAATATTAACTGAAAGAATTGGTAATAAAATTCAATTAGTAGGTGATGATTTGTTTGTTACTAATATTGATTTATTAAAAAAGGGAATAGAATTAAGAGCATGCAATTCGATATTAATTAAATTAAATCAAATAGGTACAGTAACAGAAACAATAAATACTATAAATTTAGCTAAGCAAAACGGATATACAACAGTAATATCTCATAGAAGTGGCGAAACTGAAGATAATTATATATCTGATTTTGCAGTAGGATTAAATTTAGGTCAAATTAAGACAGGATCATTATCTAGAAGTGAAAGAACATCTAAATATAATCAATTATTGAGAATTGAAGAAGAATTGCAATAATATATTAGGAGAGATATGAAAAAAGGATTTACACTAGTAGAATTATTAGCAGTAATAATAATATTGGGAGTAATATTGGTAATAGCAATACCAAGTTTTAATAACGCAATAAAAGAATCAAAGATAAAGTTATATAAAAGTATAAATCAAATGGTAGTAAAGAGTACAAAAGAATATTTAACGGAGTATGTATATGAATTACCAAAAGAAGAAGGAGAAACAATAGAAGTAACAACAAATGACTTAATAGCGAATGGATATTTAAAAGAAATAAGCAATCCAACAGATAAGAATGATACATGTACAGGATACGTATTAATAACAAAGTTAGAAAATAATGAATATTCATATAATCCACATATAAATTGTGAAGAAGATATAAATAATAGTACAGAAGATGGATTAGTATTACATTATACTTTTGATGATTTTCAAGAGCCTACTGTAAATTTGGTACCAAATTCTACTATTTTTAATAATGGTTGGTCACCATATGGAAGTGGAAATGATGGTACGTTTGTTACAGAGTTTGGAACTGAAGGTTTGAATATAGTAAATAGAATATCATGGACGGGAGCATATAAAAGCATAACCTTGCCTTCTCCCGGAACATATACTTTATCAGTATGGGTAAAAGTAATAAGTAGAACACATACTAATATAAATTGTAATTTATATACTAGTGGTGGTGGTATTGGTGATACTTCTGTTTCTGCTAGTTGGAGCCCAGATAAAATAGGACAATGGCAAAAAATAGAGATGACTAGAACTTATTTAACAAATTTGATTAGATTGTATTTAATTTCTTATGGAGGTGCTCAAGAAGAACAATATAGAGTTAGTGTTCAATATACAATGCCTCAAATAGAACAAAAAGCATATGCAACACCATTCGTAAATGGATCTAGAACTGGTACAGTTAAAGATTATTCTATTAATAATAATAATGCACCATTATCTGAAATAACAACTCCGAGATGGACAGATCAAAGTTATAGTTTTGATGGTATAAATGACACAATAATAATTCCTAATTTAGGTTTTACTCAAAATGTATTTACTGTTAGTATGTGGATTAAGCCTTCTCAATCGTTAAGTACACGTTCTTTTTTCTTAACACCTCAAAGTGCTGGAATAGATCATTATCTTGAGTATGATTCAGCAAATCAAAAAGTTAATTTAGTGA
>JAQVSJ010000035.1 GCA_028700595.1 Bacilli bacterium
CTTTTACTCCTTGTCCTAATTTTATATCCGTTCCACGTCCTGCCATATTGGTAGCAATTGTTACTGCACCCTTTTCTCCAGCGTTTTTAATTATTTCTGCTTCTCTAGCATGGTTTTTAGCGTTTAAAACTTCATGTTTAATACCTTTTTTCTTAAGCATTTCACTAATTAGTTCACTTGTTTCAACCGCAATAGTACCGACAAGTATTGGTTGTCCAGTTTTATGCTTTTCATCTATTTCATTAACAATAGCAGTGTATTTTCCTTGTTTAGATGCAAATAAAATATCTGACATATCATTTCTTATTAAAGGCTTATTAGTAGGTATTTGTATAACATACATGTTATATATATTTCTAAATTCCTCTTCTTCTGTTTTTGCTGTTCCAGTCATACCTGACAGTTTTTTATACATTCTGAATAAGTTTTGAAAAGTAATAGTAGCAAGAGTTTTAGTTTCTTCTTGAATTTTAACTCCTTCTTTTGCTTCTATTGCTTGATGTAATCCATCACTAAATGCTCTCCCTTTCATAAGACGTCCAGTAAATTGATCTACTATAATTACTTCTCCATCTTGTACAACATAATCAACATCTCTTTGCATTCCATAATTTGCTTTCAATGATTGATTAATATGATGAACTAATGCAGAATTATTAATATCATATAAATTATCTAATTTATAATAATTAATTGCTTTTGCTATGCCTTCTTCAGTTAACATAACACTATTTGTCTTTTCTTCTTTAGTATAGTCTTTTTCTTTTTTTAAAGTTTTTACAAACATATCTGCTTGATTATATAAAGACATTGCTTGCATCTTGCCGCCAGATATAATTAAAGGTGTTCTTGCTTCATCAATTAATATAGAGTCAACTTCATCTAATATTGCATAATTTAAACCTCTTTGTACTCTATTTTCTTTTTTAACAACCATATTATCTCTTAAATAATCAAACCCTATTTCATTGTTAGTTGTATAAAGAATATCTTTATTATATTCATTTTTCTTCTCAGAAGCACTTAATTCTCTTAAATTAATTCCAACAGTTAATCCTAAAAATTCAAATACAGGTCCCATCCATTCAGCATTTCTTTTAGTAAGATATTCATTAACAGTAATTACATGTACTCCTTCTTCTTTTAAAGCATTTAAATAAGCAGGCATTACTGTTACTAACGTCTTTCCTTCACCCGTTTTAATTTCAGCTATATTCCCAAAATGAATAGCAACTGCTCCTAGCAATTGTACATTATATGGAGTTTCTCCTAAAACTCTTGTTGAAACTTCTCTTACTGTCGCAAATGCTTCAGGTAATATATCCTCTAAAGTTTCACCATCTTTTAATCTTTTTTTAAATTGCTCTGTTTTTTCTTTAAGCTTTTTATCACTTAATTTTTTATATTCGTCTTTATAAGATTCTATTTTATCCACGTATACTTTAAACTTAATTATTTCTTTATATTCGTGATCAAATAATTTTTTAAATATATTCATAATTTCACCTCTTGTATATCAATTATATCAAAGAAAGAAAAATAGTAAAACTACTTTTACTATTTCTTTGTTATTCTATTTCTATTAATCCTAATTGACCGTCTTTTCTTTTATACATAACTCTTATCTCTTTTGTCTCTATATCTCTATATATAAAGAAATCATGTCCTAACATTTCCATTTGTAACATTGCTTCTTCTTCATCAATTGGCTTTGTTTCAATTCTTTTTCTTTTTACTATTTTATTTTCTTCTTCGATTACCTCGGCATCATAAGAAAGCATAAATTCTTTAACTTTTTCTCTGTTAATCTTTATTAATTTTTGTTTACATTTAACTATTTGCCTTTCTAATTTTTGTTCTACACCATCAACAGCAGCATATAAATCCTCGTTACAATCTTCCGCTCTAATTGTGAAATTATCAGTATAAATAGTTATTTCTATAGTTTGAGCTTTTCCTTTTACTTTTGCTAAAACATTAATTGTTATTCCTTCTGGTTCATTAAAATATTTATCAAGTTTATCAATTTTAGTCTTTATGTATTCTTCTATTGACTTCGTTATTTTGATATCCTTTCCTCTAATATCATATTTCATTTCTTCTTTCCTCCTTTTTTATTTTTTTCTATTATTATACTTGTTTGTGTTATTATCCATACTACTATTACTAATATAACAACATATATAAATATACCTAGATTTCTATTTTTTAATATATATATTATAGAAGCTAGAGCAAATAATATATTTATCATATAAATTATTAATACTGTTGTTCTATGACTATAATTCATATTTAAAAATTGATGATGTAAATGTTGTTTATCTGCTTCACCTATTGGTTTTCTTTTAATAATTCTTCTTATAATTGCACAAACTGTATCAAATATTGGAATCCCAAGTATTAATATTGGAACTATTAAAGAAGTTAATGTTACATTTTTAAATCCCAATAAAGCTATTATCGATATTATAAAACCTAAAAACATTGATCCTGTATCACCTAAATATATTTTAGCTGGATAAAAATTATGAACTAAAAATCCAAGTGTTGCTCCTAACATAATAAACGATAATTGAATATCTATTCCACCAATTTTGTTTAAAATAACTGCAATAATACCTATTGTAAGAAAATATATTGAACTAATTCCTGCTGCTAAACCATCTAATCCATCTATTAAATTAATAGCATTTATCATCGCTACTATAAAAAATACAGTTATAGG
This sequence comes from Bacilli bacterium, assembly GCA_028700595.1. Lineage (GTDB taxonomy): Bacteria > Bacillota_I > Bacilli_A > RF39 > UBA660 > JAQVSJ01. The sequence continues at coordinate 2,729 of JAQVSJ010000035.1, forward strand.
ATATGAAAAAATTCCAAAATTAATAACATACCCAAAAGCAGTAATATTTTGAATAATTGTATTGCCATATAAAACAACTACTAAAGCAGCTAATATTTGTCCTACTAATTTATATCTGGCTCTAATAGGATTAATTCCATCTATAATTCCTAATATTATTATAATACTACCACCAATTAATATTGGTATCATTTCAATAGTCTTATCACAAAAAAACATAATACCAATTAAAAAACTTATAAATATCGCCAATCCACCTAAAGTAGGCATACTAACTATATTTACCCTTCTCTTATTTGGTTTATCTACACATTTTATATGAAAAGCAATTTTTCTTATAAGAGGTGTTATTGCAAAAGAAGCAAAAAATGTAACTAATAATATCAAAATTATTTTACCAACTGTCATATAATCACCCTCAAACACTAATATTAAACAATTATTCTAGTTACTTCATAAATATCAAATATAAAATTAACTAAAAGATATGAAATTATTAACGATACAATAAAATAAAATATTTTTATTTGATTTATACTTCCTTTTTTAAATAAATGTTCTATTTTCAAAGATAACATAACCCAAATAACTAAAGGAATAAATAATAGATATAAAATTAATTTAACATTCATTCTCATACTCCGTTATTTTATTTACTCTTCTTATATGTCTTTCTTCTTTTGAATTAGAAGAATTTAAAAATTCAATTATAATTTTTTTAACTAAGTAAAATGACATTGTGCCATTTAAAGAAATTACATTTGCAAAATTATGGTTTTTTGAGCAATAAGCATCTTTTATTGAATCAACTTTTGCGCATCTTATTCCTTTTACTTTATTACAAGCAATAGACATTCCTATTCCTGTTTTACATATTGCTATTCCTAAATCTATGTTTTTATTAATTAAGTTTTTACATAAATTAAAAGCAAAATCAGTATAATCAACTGATTCTTCAGAATCGGTTCCATAATCAATTACTTCATATTTTTGTTTATTTAAAAATTTAATAATTTTTGATTTTAATTTGTAACCACC
>JAQVSJ010000036.1 GCA_028700595.1 Bacilli bacterium
GCAAAGATATAAAAGAATATATGGATAAAAAAATATAAGAATTGAGAAATCAATTCTTATATTTTTAAATACTTTCTTACTGCTCTAGCACTACCAGACATACCAACAAGTATTCCTATTCCCAATAATATTAAAGACACAGAATATATAAAAGGTGATGGTTGTACTAAAGTTAAAACAGGGGTAAATAATTGACCATTAAATGTACTAAATAATTTTGAATAACCATATATTACAAATATTATAGGTAATATAGCACCAAACATGCCTAGTACTAATCCTTCAATTACAAAAGGCATTTTAATATGTGAATTTGATGCCCCAACTAATCTCATTATTTCTATTTCTCTTTTTCTAGAAAATATCGTTAATTTAATAGTGTTAGATATTAAAAACGCTGTTACTAAAACCAAAGATATAATAGTTACAATTAATGCCTTATCTACATATTTAAATGTAGATAATAAGCTTTCTACCATCCCTTCACCATATCTTACTAAATCAATTCCTTCAACCTTTTTTAATTCTTCTGCTGTTTCATTAATTTTTTCAGAATCAATTACTTTTATCAAAAATACATCTTGTAAAGGATTAGTTTCCTCTGTCCATCCACTAATAATCGTTTTAAATACATCAGATGATTCTTTCATTTGTTCAGCTGTTTCAGATTTATTTTGATATTCGTAGGATTCTATATTTTCAAAAGAATATAATTCTAATTTAATATCTTCAATTTTTTCAGAATTTATATTATTTTCAACAAATGCAATTATAGTAAAATCTTCTTTAATAGATTTTGTAACATTTTTAACATTAAAAGATAACATCATAGATATAGAAACCAAAAGCAATGTTACTGTTATACAAGATATAGATGCAATACTTAGACTAAAATTTCTAAATACACTTTTGAAAGCATCTCTTATATTTCTTCCAATTATTCTAAAAACCTTCATCTTCGTATTTTCCTTTCTGATAATCTTTTACTATTTTTCCTTGTTTCATTAATATAACTCTTTTTCTATATTTATTTACTATATCTTTATTATGTGTAGCCATTATAACTGTAGTACCACTTTTATTAATATTATCAATTATTTCCATTATTTCCATACTCATTTTTGGTCCTAAATTACCAGTAGGCTCATCGCATATTAATAATTTAGGTTCATTTGCAATTGCTCTAGCTATTGCAACTCTTTGTTGTTCTCCACCAGATAAATTGTCAGGATAAGATTTAGTTTTATTTTTTAACCCAACCATGTTAATAGCTTTCAAAACTTTATCTCTTACTTCATTTTGATGCATTCCTAACATTTCTAAACCAAACGCAACATTTTCGTATACATTTAATTTAGGAAGTAACTTATAATCTTGAAAAACTACACCAATTTGTTTTCTAAGCTTATAAACTTTATTATTTCTCAATTTACTAACAACTATTCCACCAACAAAAATATCTCCTTTAGTAGGTTTTTCCTCTCTATAAAGCATTTTAATTACAGTGGATTTTCCACTGCCTGATTCACCAATTATAAAAACAAATTCTCCTTTTTGAATACTTAAATCAACATCATAAGCTGCAGTAACACCATTTTTATATTGTTTTTCAACATTTTTCATTCTTATTAATTCCATAATACACCTCTCTTAATTCTTTATACTCCATCTTAAATATGAATCTAAAAACTCATCAATATAACCATCTAATACTTTGTTAACATCTGAAGTTTCATATTCAGTTCTGTGATCTTTAACCATAGAATATGGATGCATAACATAGCTTCTTATTTGAGATCCAAAATTAATGCCCATTTTTTGTCCTTTTAAACTATCAATCTTTTCTTGTTGTTGCTCTATTTGTAATAGATATAATTTGTTTTTTAAAGTCTTTAAAGCTCTTTCTTTATTTTTAATTTGACTTCTTTCATTTTGACATGTAACAACTGTTTTAGTGGGCAAATGGGTTATTCTTACAGCACTATCTGTAGTATTAACAGATTGTCCTCCTGCTCCACTTGACCTATAAACATCTATTTTCAAATCTTCTTCTTTAATATTTAAATTAATATCTTCTTCTATTTCTGGTATTACTTCTACAGATGCAAAAGAAGTATGTCTCCTACTATTAGAATCAAATGGAGAAATTCTTACCAACCTATGTACACCAACCTCACCCTTTAACATACCAAAAGAATATTGTCCTTTAATTAATATTGATGCACTCTTAATCCCAATTTCTTCTCCATCTTGATAATCAATCAGTTCGTATTTATAGTCATTACTTTCACAGTACCTAGTATACATTCTATAAAGCATATATGCCCAATCACATGCTTCTGTTCCACCAGCACCACTATGTATTTCTAATATACAATTGTTTTCATCATATTTTCCATTTAATAATATTATTGTTTCAAATAATTCTATTTCTTTTTTTAAATCAACTACTTCTTCTTCTAAAACTTTAATTAAATCATATTCTATGGTGTTTTCTAATTCCTTCAAAGATTTATTGTTTTCTTCTATTATTTTTTCAAAATAAATTATTTTGTCTGCTTCTTTTTTATATTTATTTAACTTATTTATAATTTCTTCTGCTTTTTTCTTATTTTCCCAAAAATTATCTTTTTGAGTTTCTATAAATAATAATTCTATTTGATTTATCTTATTATCAAAGTCAAAGTAACCCCCTAAAAGAGTTAACTTTCTCATTTAATATATTTAATATACTTTTTATTTCTGTAACATCCATTTATATCACCATAAAAATTATAACATGAATTAAGTTTTAATAAAACATATTAAAACAGTTGTTTTACATATAAAAATAAATTGCATTTGCAATTTATTTTACTACAACTGTTCTTACTTCAGATACCGTATTTCCATCACTATCACTTACAAAATATAGCAAAGTATATTCATTAGCAATATTTGGATCAACAATTCCATTTTTAATGACATTAACAGTTAAATCACCGTCTTCTAAATCAACAGCATTATAACCTAATTCTCTATACTCTTCCCCTCTACTAATAGTTATTTTTTTACCACCAACTAAACTAATCTCAGGACGATTTCCAACATCTACAAAACCTTCACATTCTAATTTATTATCATTTTTAATTAACACTCTAATTCTTGTAGTATCAGAAAAATATACCACATTCTTTTTGTCTGATTCTAAAGGGTTAGCAACATGCAACGGTAGTGTTTTTGATTCAAGAAGAGCTAAACCTGATATAGATGCAAAAGTTAAATTCTTATGTGTACCTACTTTTTCAAAATCTATATTTGCTGCCTCACTGTATTTTTCACACAAAGAAACAGCAAGATCACAATATTGTTGTTCTAGCTTTAAATACTTCTTTTTAGGACTTTCTTCTCTATTGAAAATATAAATTAGTCCTAATGATAAAACAAGAACTGACATAATAATTATAGCTATTATTCTTTTAATATCCATCACATTCATCACCTTTTATCATATAATTAATTATAACAAATTAAAATCATAATGTATACTATAAAAGTTATTTTTAATATTTAGTGAAATTGAATACTAATGTTTTTTTATTTAAAATTATTAATATAAAACGAATATGAGCTATTTACCACAACATTGTTTATATTTTTTACCAC
>JAQVSJ010000012.1 GCA_028700595.1 Bacilli bacterium
AGAAGCTTTTGTTTGTTGGTACAGTTAATATGAGTTTAGTTCATCCTAGAGAGGTATTTAAATATGCTTATTTAAATAGTGCTTCCTTTATAATATGTATTCATAATCATCCGTCTGGTGATATAACTCCAAGTAAAGAAGATATAGAATTAACTGAACAATTAGTTAATATAGGAAAAAATCAGAAAATTCCAATATTAGATCATTTAATAATTGGTAATAATAAATATTATAGTTTTTATGAAAATGATAAAATTTAAATAAAAGTGTTGACAGATCAAACCATCCATGTTATTATCTTTATACCAATTAGTTATTTCGTACTTGTATGAAATTTCTAGTTGGTATTTTTTTTTGAAAAATTTAAATAAAAGTGTTGACAGATCTAACTATCCATGTTATTATCTTTATACCAATTAGTTATTTCGTACTTGTATGAAATTTCTGGTTGGTATTTTTTTTTGCAAAATTTAAATAAAAGTGTTGACAGATCAAATCATCCATGTTATTATCTTTATACCAATTAGTTATTTCGTACTTGTATGAAATTTCTGGTTGGTATTTTTTTTTGCAAAATTTAAATAAAAGTGTTGACAGATCTAACTATCCATGTTATTATCTTTATACCAATTAGTTATTTCGTACTTGTATGAAATTTCTAGTTGGTATTTTTTTTGCAATAATATAGCATAATAATTGACTATAAGTTAATTATATGTTATTATTTTCTAGATTGTATGACCTCGGTCTACAACCACTCTGAAAGGGTTTTAAACATTTATGTACCCTAAAGGTGAGTCTTAGTTAAAGGGAGGTAAAATATGAAAGCTATTATTGAAACTGGTGGAAAACAATTTTATGTTGAAGAAAATAGTGAGATTTATGTTGAAAAACTTGATGTTGAAGAAGGAAAGAAAGTTGTTTTTGATAAGGTTTTAATGGTTAATGGTGTTTGTGGTAAGCCATATTTAGATGGTGGAAAAGTAACTGGTGAAGTTATTAAAAATGGTAAACAAAGAAAAATTATTGTATATCATTATGTACAAAAGAATAATTTTCATAAGAAACAAGGACATAGACAACCATATACTAAAATTAAAATTACTAAAATAGAAGGTTAGTATGATAAAAATATATGTTTCTAAAGATAAAATAGAAGTAATGGGACATGCGAAACACAGTGAGTATGGTAAAGATATTGTTTGTGCTGCTGTTAGTAGTTGTGTTTTAACAACTGTTAATGCTATTTTAGAGTTAGATAAGAGTTATATTAGTGTTAATGATAATGATGGTATAACGATTGAAATACTAAAGCATGATAATATTGTTGATAAGTTAATTATTAATATGATTAATATGCTTGATGAATTAGAAAAAGAATATAGTAAAAATATTAAAATATATAGGGAGGTGTAGTGATGTTGAAGTTTAATATTCAATTATTTGCTCACAAAAAAGGACAAGGTTCAACTACTAATGGTAGAGATTCACAATCAAAGCGTCTTGGAGCTAAGGCTGCTGATGGAGAATATGTTTCAGGTGGATCTATTATATATAGACAAAGAGGTACTAAGATATTTGCAGGAGAAAATGTAGGTAGAGGAAATGATGATACATTGTATGCAAAGGTTTCTGGGTATGTTAAGTTTGAATATAAGACAAAAGATACAAAACAAGTTAGTGTTTATGAAACTAAACAAGCTTAAACTTGTTTTTCTTTATTTTGAGGTGGGAATATGTTTATAGATAATGTTGTTATTAAGGTAATTGCTGGAGATGGTGGAGATGGATGCACTGCTTTTAGACGTGAAAAATTTATTCCTGATGGTGGACCATATGGTGGTAACGGTGGGAAGGGATCTAGTATAATATTTGAAGTGCATGAAGGTTTAAGTACTTTATTAGATTTTAAATATCGTAAGATAATAAAAGGTAATAAAGGAGAAAATGGTAGTGGTAAATTAAAAACTGGTAAAGATGCTGAAGATATTGTAATTAAAGTTCCTATTGGTACTGTAATAATTGATAATGATACTAATTTAGTTGTAGCAGATTTAAAACATAAAGGTGAGAGAGTTATAATTGCAAAGGGTGGTAGAGGAGGAAGAGGAAATAAAGCGCTAGCTACTTCTTTTAATCCAGCACCAGATGTATCTGAAAAAGGAGAACCAGGAGAAAAGACTGAGTTAAGATTAGAATTGAAATTAATAGCTGATGTTGGTTTGGTTGGTTTACCAAGTGTAGGGAAATCAACTATATTATCGAAAATATCTAATGCACAACCTAAAATTGCAGCATATCATTTTACTACATTATCTCCTAACTTAGGAGTTGTTAAAACTAAAGATGGTAGGATATTTACTGTTGCAGACTTACCAGGATTAATTGAAGGTGCTTCTAAAGGTGAAGGCTTAGGTTATGACTTCTTACGACACATAGAAAGAACTAGAGTTATAGCTCATGTTATAGATATGAGTGGGTTAGAAAATGATCCGGTTGCAGCATATAATTTAATTAATAATGAATTAAAGCAATATAGTAAAGCATTAGAATCAAAATCTAGGATAATAATTGCTAATAAAATGGATGTTGAAAGTTCTAAAGATAATTTAAAAGAATTTAAATCAAAAATAAAACTACCAATATATGAAATAAGTGCAATTGATGGTTCTGGTTTAGATAAGTTAATGATAGAGTTTGCTAATATATTAGATTCGGAAAAAGAAGTAGAATTATATACTGAAGAATCTTATTTAAGTCATGTTTTATATAAGTTTAAAGAAGAGAAACCTTTTATTATTAATAAGATAGGTGATAAATGGATAATAAGTGGTGAAAAGGTAGAAAAATTATTTAAAATGACTAAGTTTAATTCTGAAGAAGCAATAGTTAGATTTACTAAAAAGTTAAGAAATATGGGAATAGATGATAAACTTAAAGAGTTAGGAGCTCAAGATGGTGATACAGTTAAAATAATGAAATATGAGTTTACTTATGTAGATTAAAATATAATTAAAAAACTCTTGAATTTCAAGAGTTTTTGTTGTATACTCTTTAAGTAATTTGTCCCAGTAGCTCAGCTGGATAGAGCAATGCCCTTCTAAGGCATCGGTCGGGAGTTCGAATCTCTCCTGGGATACCAATTTATATAAGCATATAAGGGGGATATATGGTGAATGAAAATTTAAATATATATAATATTTTTAAAAGTAGATTATCAAAATTAAAAGTTGATGATTTTTTTGATTGTAAAATGAATTATGAAGGCGATCAATTAAGATGTGAATTAGAATATTTAGAAGAAGGATATAGTATTTATGAAAATAAGTTATCGTGTATTAAAAAAATTGAGTCTTTTGATAAAGAAAAACAAACTGAATCTTTAAATAATATAAAAAGAATATTTGAATTTAAAGATTTTACTGAAATGCAAAAAATGATTACTGTAATATCTTATGGAGCTTTATTAGATAATTTTTCTTATATTAATGATAGAAGTTTTGATGAAATAATTATGTTATCATTTGTTTCAAGAAATTTATCAAGTGAAGATTATAATGATTATATGGGAATTATTAGTGATGAAAGTGTTTCAAAGTCAATAATTCAAAAATCAGATAAGCTTAGTGATAGAATAAACATTGCATATAGTATTATGGATTCAATTGATAATTGTAATGCTATTGTTGATAGTAAAGAAAACTATAATTTTTTTATAGATAATGCATTAGAGGTGGTTAACAACTATGAAATCAGTTGCAAGCAAAACAATAAATAGGAGATTATATATGTATAGAGATATTAAAGATCAAATACTTAAATGTTCTGAGTGTGGGAAAAATTTTGTATTTAAAGGAAGTATTACAAAAGAAGATATAAGAAATAATCCTTCTTCATATAATGCAGAAGATTTGCTAAAAAAAAGAAATGAACTTGATGAATTATTAGAACATTTAAATAATCAAGGTAAGAATATTGAATCAATTATTATAGAAGAAAGATTGAATAGATATGAAAGAATTCTTGTTGATTCAACAGATGGAAATAGTGTTGAAGCATATAATTATTTTGGTTTAATGTATTATCCGGAAAAATGTCCAGAATGTAGAAAGAAAGTTAAAAAGATTAAATAACCTCAATATTTTGAGGTTTTTTTATTGTATTATGTTAAAATATATATAGGTGATTATTTTGAAAGAAAGAAATTATGGTATTGATTTATTAAGAGTATTATGTATGTTTTTGATTGTTATTTTACATGTTTTAGGGAAAGGTGGAATATTAGACAATGCAACTCCATTAAGTAGTCATTATTGGTTAGCTTGGCTATTAGAGATGGTTGCTTTATGTTCTGTTAATTGTTATGCAATTATTAGTGGATATGTAATGTATAAGTCAGACTGGAAAATATCAAAGTTGTTTGAATTGTGGTTAAGAATTATATTTTATACATTATTAATTACTATTTTAATGTCCTTAATATATAGTAATATTGGTAGTGTTAAAATATTTATTAATGCTTTATTTCCTATAAGCAGAGTTCAATATTGGTATTTAACTGCTTATTTTGGTTTATTTATGTTTATTCCTATATTTAATATTGCAATTGAAAAATTAGAAAAAAATAAATTGAAATATTCATTACTATTTATGGGATTATTAATGATAATTTTACCATTCTTTTTAAGAACTGATGCTTATAATTTAAATTGGGGTTATAGTACGTTATGGTTATGTTTATTATATTTACTAGGTGGTTATTTTGCTAAATATGATATATTAAGTAAGATAAATAAAAATATATCTTTAATATTATTTTCTTCTGCTATAATGGTAACGTTTTTAGCTAAAGTAATTTTAGAATACTTTTCTAATAATTTTTTTGGACAAATAAGATTTGGTAATATATTTATATCATTCACATCTCCAACGATTATATTGGCAGCTATATTTTTATTTTCATATTTTATTAAGTTTAAACCAATTGAAAAATTTAAAAAAGTTATTTCTTTTCTAGCACCTTTGTCATTATCTGTATATATAATTCATGTTAACCCACTAATATATAATAATATTATTAATGGATTATCATTACCATTTCTCAAATCAAATTCTTTAATAATGATATTTCAAGTAATATTAACAACTTTAATTATATTTGCAATATGTATTGCAATAGATTACTTAAGATTATTATTATTTAATAAGCTAAAGATTAAAGAAAGATGTAGTAATGTTGAGAAAAAGATGTTTAAATTTTTAGATAAATATATATAAAAAGTAACACTTTTGTGTTACTTTTTTTATTCTATATAGAAAGCATAATATTCATCAAATGTAATGTTATTTTCATATATGTATGTTGCTACTTCAACACCAACATATCTATAGTGCCATGGTTCAAAACTATAACCTGTTATTTCTTCTTTTTCTTCTGGATATCTAACAATAAATCCATATTTATGAGCATTGTCTTTTAACCACAAATATTCCTCAGTTTCTTCAAAACCACCAAAACCACTATTTATACTTACTATATCTAATGCTAACCCAAGTTGATGTTCTGAATGTCCTGGTCTAGCAGATATACTATCTGCATAAGCTACACTATTTTTATTTGCATAATCATTATAAAGTGCTTCTTGAAATGAATTTGTTCTATATGAAGATATAGTTACTAACGTATATCCATCTTTTTTAGCTTCTGAACACATTTTCATATAATTAGTATAAACAATTTGTCTTGTTTTATGTCCTGAATATGCATGTGATAAACTCATGTTTACTAGATCTTCTGGTTCATAATCAGCATCTACTTTATAATATTTGTTAAGTAATGCTAATGTATCTTTTGATAAATCTGTACTTTTAATATTTGTATAATAATCTAAATGTGTGTTTGTATTAATTTTTGTTATTACATCAGTTATATTAGTATTCTTATTTGTTTTACAGTATTCTAAGTATGTATCTAAATTTTTAAATAAAAAGTATTTTTCTTGTATTAAATCTGTAATTGTATTTGAATATTCTTTTTCTAATATTATATCTATTTGTTCTTGATTTAAATTTTCTTTTAATAAATATGTTTCTTGTTTTGAATATCCTATTTGTTTTAATTTATATTCATCTGTATTAATATGTATTATATATTTTATTGCTCCAAATATTATTAATAAAAGTATTAGTATAGCTATAAGTATGTTTTTAATTTTTAATTTCCCTTTTTTCATTTTTTCCCTTCTTTCTATATATATTTATATATGTATATGCTGTTAATAATTGTAATATAAATGAAGTTATTATTAATATTGTAATAGTATTATTTATTTCAATTTTATAAGATAATAATCCTAGAGCAAGTGTTATAAATAAGAAAACTGTTTTTATTTTTCCGTATATAGATGATTCTTGTTTGTAATAGTTTCTTTCTTTTAATGCTCCAGATGATATAAAGAAATATATCATTATTATTGCTATTACTATTTCACCAATTAATAAGCATGTAAAATTTGAATCAATAAATATTATAAATGACAATAATGTAGATATTGCTAATAATTTATCTCCTATAGCATCTAACATTTTTCCGAATGTAGAAACTACTTTCCATTTTCTAGCTAAATATCCATCAATCATATCAGATGACAATGCTATAAATAAAGATATTATTAATGCATTATATAAGTTGAAGTAAAATAGTATAGGTACTAATATTGCTACTATTGTTCTAAAACTTGTTAATATGTTTGGTATGTGTTTTTTCATATATACCTCTATTTTAATATTATATTGAAAATGTAAATATGTCAAATGAAAAAATTGACTTTATGATTAAAAAACTATATCATTTAAATGAAAGAGAGTGAGTATATGATTTGGTTTTGTTTGATGATATTTTTTGTGAGAATAGTAGATGTGTCTTTAGGCACTATAAGAATGATATTTATTGTTAAGGGTAGAAAGATTATATCTGCATTAATTGCATTTGCAGAAGCTCTAATATGGTTTTTAATAGTTAAAGAAGCACTTAATTCTATGAATGGAAGTATATGGATAGCATTATCATATGCAGCAGGGTTTGCATCTGGAACGTTTGTAGGAGGATATTTATCTGAATTATTTATTCCTGGTAAATTAACTTTACAAGTATTTGTTAAATATGATAAAAAGCATATTATTCAAGAAATTAGAAATAATGGATATGCAGTAACTGCTATTGAATATGATGGAATAGAATCTGATAAAAAAAATTATATGCTTTATATAAACATTGATAAAAAGAAGGAAAGAGAATTAAAAAAATTAATACAGTCACTTGATAAGGATACTTTCTTTATTGTAAATGAAGCTAAAAATGTAATAAATGGATATTTCAAGTAATTGAAGTATCTTTTTTAAAGGAAATTCTAATTATTTAAACAATAAATAGTTAGGAAGTGATATATGAGATATAAATATGTAAAACAAGATAATATTATGGATTGTGGAGTTGCTTGTTTATTATCAATTATTAGATATTATGGGGGAGATAATACTGTTGATAATATTAGGTATTTAACAAACTGTGATAGAAATGGCATTAATGCTTATGACTTAATAGAAGCTTCAAAAAAATTAGGATTTGAAAGTAAAGGTATTAAATGTGATATTAGTTATTTAAATAAAGTAAAACTTCCAGTAATTGCACATGTTTTTATTGAAAAAGCTTATAAACATTATGTAATAGTGCATAAGATAAGTAAGAAGTATATAATTATATTTGATCCAGCTATTGGTATTAAAAAATATTTGAAAGAAGAATTTATTAATATATTTTCTAATATAATTATAACTTTTAATCCAATAAGAAAATTAGATATAGTTAAACAGAAGATTAATTATAAATTGTTTTATAATTTAATTAAAAAATATAAGTATATTTATATATTTATATTTATAGTTTCACTTATATCAGTAATATTAAATATTTTTAGTACTTTTTATTTTAAATTGTTAATTAATAACAATATGATTGAAATAATATATATAATATTTGTATTTATTCTTATATTTAGAATACTAATTGAATATTTAAAAAATTATTTGATAATAAAGTTATATAATAGTGTGGATAAAAACATTACAACTACTGTTTTTAATAAACTTATATCGCTTCCTAATTATTATTTTAATAGTAAACATACTGGTGATTTTATTAATAAGTTTAATAACGTAAAATATATTGTTGATTTATTTGTAAAAGTTCCAATTGTTTTGTGTGTAGATTTATCTTTAGTAATGCTTGTATTATTAATATTAATTACAATTAGTAAGTCTTTATTTTTTATATTCTTTGTATTTGTTTTTATATATTTTATTATATATTTTATATTTAATAAAAAAAATAAATATAAGATAAGAATAAATCAAGAAATAAATGGAGAAATTATTTCTTGTGTAGAAGAATCTTTAGATGGTATTAATACTATTAAGAATATGAATTTGGATAAATATATATTTAATAAATTTAGTGTTAAATATGATTATAAAATAATTAATGAAAACAAGTTAGAAAAAAGTTTAAATTTACAACAATCTCTTAAAAATTTAGTTTTATTTTTAGGAATAAATACAGTATTGTATTTTGGAATGAATAGTGTAAATAATAATATATTAGAATTTAGTAACTTAATATTATTTAATTCTTTAATATTTTATTTTATAGAACCTTTAAATAATATATTTGAACTAGAAGAAATATTTAAAAATGGTTTAATATGTATGAAATCAATATCTGATTATTTTGGAATATATAAAGAAGATGGAAACTATACTAATAGTATTGAAAATATAAATATTATTAATTTAAATTTTAATTATTATAATAAAAATATATTTAAAAATTTTAATTTAAATATAAATAAAAAAGAAAAAATAATAATTAACGGGTCTTCTGGAATAGGTAAATCTACATTGTGTAATATGATTATTAAAAATATAAATACTAATAATATATATATTAATAATATTAATATAAGTGATTGGAGTAGAGAAGGATTATTAAAAAAAATATATTATATTAGTGAAAAAGAAAAATTATTTGTTGATACTATAAGTAATAATATTTTGCTTAATAATTTTTGTGGTAAAAAAAAATTAAATAATATAGTTAATAAAGTATGTTTGAAAAGAGTATTGCATAATAAAAACATTGATTTAAACTCATTAATATTTCAAAATGGTTCTAATTTTAGTTTAGGAGAAAAACAAAGAATTATAATTGCTAGATGTTTATTGAATATTAAAGATGTATTAATATTAGATGAATCTTTGAATGGAGTAGATATAAAAACTGAAAGAAAGATATTAAAAAATATATTAAAAATGTATAAAGAAAAAATAGTTATATATATTACTCATAGAAAAGATAATTTAGATTTATTTAGTAAAAAAATTAATTTAGATCAAATGAAAGGGGAGAAAGATGATTGAATTAAATAAAAAACAATTAGTTAATGTAGTAGGTGGAGTTAATTATACTATTATTGGATTATTTGTATGCTTAGCTTCTTTTGTATTAGCTTTCTTAGATGGTTTTATTAGACCTCTTTCTTGTAAGAGGTAATAATATGATAATTGAAGAAAAGGAATTAAAAAGAATAGTTGGTGGTGCAATATCTGCAACTATGTTAAGTGCAATAATAAGAGGTTTAAAACTAATAATTGATTTTGGTAGAGCATTAGGTACAGCATTTAGAAGAATATGTTTTAAAAATGTATGTCCTATATAAAAAGAGAAGATTTTTATCTTCTCTTTAGTTATTTGTTGTTACTTCATTTGGTTGAATAGGAGTAGTATTTGTTTGCTGATTAGGAACTGGACTTACTTGTTGAGTTGGTATAGTACTATTAATATTCTTAGAATTATTTTCATTAGCTTTTTTAGATAATTCTGAGTCTTCAAGAGCTTTGTTTAAGTCATATTTATATTCTTGTACTGTTCCTTCAACATCATCATCTAATTCAATTAATTTAATTAATTCTTCAAATGACGTATATCCTTTATATACTTTTTCCATTCCATCTTGTAACAATGTAGTTACATCACTTTTATATACTAATTCTCTTAATTCATCTTTTCTAATATTATTTGCAATAGCATCTCTTATTTCTTGATTAATTAATAATACTTCATGTATTGCAATTCTTCCTTTATAACCAGAACCACATTCTGGACAACCAACTGCAGTATATGTTTCATTAACATCTAAGTTTAATGTTTTTTTAAATAATTTTTTTTCATAATCGTTTGTTGGTCTTAATTTTTTACATTTATCACATAGTTTTCTTGCTAATTTTTGAGAAACAATTCCTTCTAAAGCACTTGCTAATAAATATCTTTCTACATCCATATCTAATAATCTTTCTATAGTATTTAAAGAGTTATTAGTATGTACTGTAGATAATACTAAGTGACCAGTAATAGAAGCTCTTACTGCAATTCTAGCTGTTTCATTATCACGAACCTCTCCGATCATTATAATATCTGGATCTTGACGCAATATAGAACGCAATACATTAGCAAAATCTAATCCTATTTCAGGACTTACTTGTATTTGATTAATTCCTGGAATATTCATTTCTATTGGATCTTCTACAGTAACTAAATTTGTATCTTCTTTATTTAATCTTTGAAGAATAGAATATACTGTTGTAGATTTACCAGTACCAGTAGCACCAGTAACTAATATTATTCCTGAAGGTGTTGAAATCATTTTACTCATTTTTTTATAATTAGTATCGCTAAAACCTAAATGCTCTAATCCTTTTAAACTCATTGAATAGTCTAATATACGAATTACTATTTTTTCTCCATTGCTTGTGGGTATACAAGATACACGAAGATCTAAATTAACATCTTTAATTGTTGCTTTAATAGATCCATCTTGTGGGAGTCTAACTTCTGTAATATTCATACCTGAAACTATTTTAATACGTGTTATTAAATTTCTTTTTAACGTATTTGGTATAGTTGTATAATCTATAAGATCTCCATCTATACGTATTCTTGCTCTCATATGTTCTATCATAGGATCAAAGTGAATATCACTTGCACCTCTTTTAGAAGCATCAACAATCATCTCGTTGACTATTTCAACGATAGGCATCTTTTCATAATCAAATGTTCTTAACACATTAGCACCCTCTTTATCTTTTTTATGGTATTTATTCTAATTTTATTATATAATAATAATAAGATAATATCAATAATAAAGGAGGAATAAAATTGAAATATTTTAAATCAAAAGGATTCTTCCTAATAGAAACAATGGTTGTAATAGGTATAGTGGGTATAGTTATTACTTTCTTGTTTGCAACTTTTTCTAATTTATATAATAATTTTAATGCTGGAGAATATTACGATACTATTGATGCTACTAATGCTGCTGCACAAATTAGATTATTTTTACAAAATAAAGAATTAGAAGCTGAAGATTTAATTGGTAGTGAAAAATACGTAGAGATAACTAATTTAAGTACATTAAATGACGATTATTTTATGTCTTTAAAAAATAATTTAAATTTATCTAGAATATTTATAATTAATTTACAAACATTTTATACAGATGCTTCAATAGATAATTTTAGTATTAATGCTAAAGGGTATTTAAATAGTATAAAAGATGATATAGCGCAATATAAAATATTTGTAATAACTAAAAACAATACATATGGTTCTGTTTCAGTATTAAATTATACTTTAACCTTAAATGGAGATCCTGATAATGAATATGCAGCATATCTTATTAAAGATGATATGTATATTGATCCTGGATTTACTGCACTAGATAGCAAAGGAAATAATATGGAAGTGACAATAACTGGATTTGTAGATAATACCACTCCAGGTACTTATTATTTAACATATAATTTAGGGATACTAAGTGCTAGAAGAAAAGTAGTTGTATATGAGAACATATATAATTATGAATATACAGGAAATTATCAAATATTTACAGCACCTATAGATGGAACATATAAAATTCAATTGTGGGGAGCATCTGGTGGAGGTATTTCTGGATATGGTAAAGGTGGATATGTTTCTGGTGAAATATATTTATTTGAAGGACAAGTATTTTATGTATATGTAGGACAAAATAATAATGTTCAAAATGCAGAATCATTTAATGGTAGTATTGGTAATTCCGGTGGTTATCCAGGAGGAGGAGCAACAGACATAAGATTAGTTTCTGGTAATTGGAAAGATATTAATTCATTAAAGAGTAGAATAATAATAGCAGCAGGAGGAGGAGCAGGTAACATAAATGGTGCTCATGCTGGTGGATTAGTTGGATTATACCCCTCAATAGCAACGGGCGGTACTCAAACAGCTCCTGGATCAACACAGTTGACGTCATATTATCCTGCATCATTTGGAATTGGTGGTGGAGGCTGTGGCGGCGGAGGAGGCTACTATGGCGGAGGAGGTTCATCATGTGGAAATGGTGGAGCAGGAGGTTCTGCGTTTATTTCAGGTCATACTGGATGTAATGCAATAACTCAAACAGGAATTCATACTGGACAAACAGTTCATTATAGCGGATATAAGTTTAGTAATACTGTTATGTATGCAGGTAATCAATCTTTTGTAAGTCCAACTGGATCTAATGAAACGGGACATATTGGGAATGGTTATGCAAGAATAACTTTAATAGAACCATCAAAAATAAATATTATGAGTAATGTTAGATATATTTATACACAAACAAATGGAAATTATGTTAATAATTATAATCATTTTGTAGAAGTACAAGCTTTTGATAGAGCGGGAGTAAATGTTGCTTATGAAAAAATTGTTTCTGAGGCATCATATAAAACAGGAATACAAAGTTTTTGGGCTGGATTAACTGATGGTGTAATAACAACTAGTCCATATGTTGAACCAGTTACAACAGGATTACATTGGGCTGTTGTAGATTTAGGTGAAGAATATGATTTATCTTCTATTAGAATATGGCATTATTATGCTGATTCTAGAAAGTATAAATTAACTGAGACTAGAGTAGCTGGTTCTGATAAAGTATATAGGGTAGTAGATAATTTAGAATATATGGAAACACCAGATGGAAGAATAATAAGGCCATAGGAGGAAATATGAATAAAAAAGGATTTACATTAGTAGAATTAATAGTAAGTTTTGCTATGATATCAATATTATCATTGGTTGTTTTTAGAACAACTATTAATATTCAGCAAAAACAATCTAGGAATATTGCATATTCTAATTATGTAACTTTTTATTCGGCAGTAAATAATGTTTTACAAAATGATTTGGTCAATAAAACTATTGAAGAGTTAGAATTCTGTGGTAGAAATTGTTATAAGATTAAGTATGAAGGAGAAGAGTCTAAAGAATTATCAATTGATATTGAAAATAAATTAATAAGATATGGAGGTTTTATAGAAAGACTCCCAGTTTCTTTTAAATATTATATGGATTTAACTATTAGTGAAGATATATATGATGCAGTTGATGATCATTATAATGCAATGTTAACAATTAGAATACCTATTAATAGTACTATACTACCAAATGATAAAGATTTATTTTATATATATCAATATAATAGTGATATTAATCCTATAACATCAAAAATTAGTTAAGAGGTGATTTTGTGAATAAGAAGGGAATTATTTTATCGGTATACATTTATGTATTACTTATATTCTTTTTATTAGTATTAGCAAGTTTGCTAGTAGTTTTAAGTAATACGAAAAAGTTAACTCAAAGAATAAAGGATGGTACTGAAAGTATAGTGGATTCTTATGAATATGGATTTTCAATTGATATAGAAGGACCAGAAACAATATGCAATATATTTGGAGAGGATTATGAAGAACCAGGATTTATTGCAAAAGATGATAAAGGTAATACATTAAATGTAACAATAGATTCTAATTTAGATATCTGGAAAACAGGAACATATGAAGTTAATTATATTGTTAGATTTAATAATAAAGAAAAGAAAGTAACAAGAAAAGTAGTGGTTTATAAACCTGATTTAAAATATACTGGATCATATCAAACATTTACAGTACCATGTAGTGGAATATATAAAGTTGAGACATGGGGAGCAGCTGGTGATACTAGAAGTAATGGTATAGGTGGAAAAGGTGCTTATGCTAAAGGGGAAATATATTTAGAAGAAGGAACAAAATTATATGTATATGTTGGTGAAGGTGGTAAAACTGTTACTACTGCTCCAGTTAGAACGTATACTTTTAATGGTGGTGGATATCAAGGTACACATACATCTTTTTCAGCAAGAGGTGGTGGTGCAACTGATATTAGATTAGTTTCTGGAAATTGGAATAGCAGTATTGGCTTAAAATCTCGTATAATTGTTGCTGGTGCAGGTGGTGCTGGATATAATTATGGAACTGGTGGAACTGGTGGAACTGCTGGAGGA
>JAQVSJ010000013.1:0-11254 GCA_028700595.1 Bacilli bacterium
GAAAGTGAAGTATATGTATTTGCATCTTTTGATACATATATTTGATAATTTCTCATTAAAATTCCATCTGTTAATTGTAATCTATTTCCCCATAAATTTTCTATACCTCTATATTTCATTGCGTATGTACCAGTTGTATTACTTACTGGTGACCCGGTTTTTAAAATGTTGTCTGCTGTTCCATTAATTAAATATCCTATGTTTGTAGTTGCTGTGTATCCCGCCATTATACTTTGACTATCTAATGTTGCAAATTCAACATAAAATAATGTTTGTAATACATCCCATACATGTATGTCTATAAGTTGATATCCCGGGCCATTATTTTTTGCCCAATTTCTTAATTCGCCAATGCTTTGTGTTCTTTGTTCTACTCCCGATATTGATCTTATTAAAGAAGAAGATAAATATGCAGCACCATCCAGACTTGCTAAATACTTTCCTACTAATATATATGGTAATACTGTATTTGTTGCTTCATCTACAAAACATGCTGGTAAGTAATAATCATCATCTACTTTTACTTTTGATATTTGATATGTCCATGTTTGTGCTCCTAGTTTTTGTTTCTTTATATAGAACTTTGGTATCTTTATAAATACATTTCCATAACTATCTGTTTCTTCTGTCATCTCACTATATATCTCTGCTGTATCAAAATCACTTGTTATTATATTTGATGCTTCTGGATCTGAATATGTCATTCCTACTGCATCATCTGTTCTTGTTCCTGTAGAAGAGTTTTCAAATCTTACTCCATATATTGCAGCTACTGGTTCTCCATCTTGTATTCCATTTGTTCCTATTAAATCATCTCTTGATATTGTAACCACTATTTTACCATTTACTTCTTCTGCTAAAAAACTATCATATTTAGAACTATCTATTTCATATTCATCTAAATCACTTAAACTTAATGTTGTTACATCAACAGCATTAACATCTCTTTCTAGCTTTAACTTACCTGCTATTAAACCTGCTTCCGAATCTATTGCACTTTGTTTTGCATTTCCAATAACACTTATTACTTTTGGTACTGCTATTACTAATATAATTGCTAATATCACTATTACCGCTAATAATTCTATTAATGTAAATCCCTTTTTCATATACACCTCTATTTTTTTTTATTATATCATATATATGTATTTCAATTATATTAATATTATTTATTCGTTTACATAAAAAAAGATATTTGATATAATTATTAAGTTCGAGGAGGAATTATGAAGAAGATTAAATTTATAAGTTTATTATTTGTTTTAACACTATTGATGGGTTGTGGGAAAGCTAAGCTAGAAGATGGTAAAGAATTAGTATTAGAATTAAAAGGAATGAAAATGACTGCAAATGATTTCTATGACGATTTAAAAGAAGAAGCAGGATTAGCAACTTTAGTTCAAAATATAGATTCTTATGTATTGAATAATAAATACGAGACTACTACTAGTTTGAAAAATGAAATCAATTCTACTATTGCTAGTTATAAAGAACAATATGGAGATCAATACTTAGAAGCGATTAATTATTATAGTGGTTCTAATTTTACTAATGATACTCAATTATTTGATTATATATTAGCTAATTATAAAAGAGAATTATTAATTAGTGATTATGCTAAAAGTATTGTTACTGATGAAGAAATTGAAAAATATTATAATGAAAAAGCAGTTGGTGATATGAGAGCTAAACATATATTAATAACTGCAGTTAAAACAGATGATATGACTGAAACAGAAATTGCAGATGCTGAAAAAGAAGCATTAAATAAAGCTAAAGATTTAATAACTCAATTAGATAATGGTGCCGATTTTGAAGAATTAGCTAAATCTAATTCAAGTGATACAGGAAGTGCTTCTAATGGTGGAGATGTAGGATATTTCAACAGAGGTAAAATGGTAGATGAATTTGAAGAAGCTACTATTGCATTAGAAGTTGGAAAATACACAAAAACTCCAGTTAAGACAACATATGGTTACCACATAATATTAAAAACTGAGCAATTAGATAAGAAAACATTAGAAGAATCTAAAGATAGTATTACTAATACTATTGCTCAAGAAAAACAAGAAACTATTGCTAATATATATGCATTTGCAATAGAAGCAGCTATGAATGAATATGAATTAAAAATATACGATTCTGGAATGAAAGAATTATATGATAATTATATGTTAAATATTAAAAATAAAAAAGAATAAGGAAGTTTACTTCCTTATTTTTTCTATTTCTTCATTAGAATATCCTTTTTGATATAATCTCATTTTTATTTGATATTCAAAATTATCTTTATATTTATCTTTATACTTTTTATACAATTTATCATATTCTTTTTGAATATTTCTATTATCTACTTCCACTTTAATATTATCAATTATTGATAATATTAAATCTTTATCATATCCAAGATTAATAAAATAACTAATGGTTTTTCTTTTTAATTCATACAAAGAATATTTATTATGAGTTTTAATATATTTATTTACTAAATTACCAAGTCTTTCTTCTATTTGTTTTAAATCAATATTACTAATATATTTATCAATTATATTAAGATCAATATTTAAATTTAATAAATCTCTTTTTATTTTTAAAGGTCCATCTTTACTTAAATTAATCTTATCATTTATATATCTTTTAACATATTCATCATCATTAATATAATTATTAGATACTAACTTATTGATAATATTATTTTTAATATTACTATCATTTGTATATTTAATAATATACTTTTCAATCTCATTTTGAGATCTCATTCTATAATTAATATAACCAAGAACTTTATTATATATATCATAATAATCTTTCTTACTTATTAATTGTTTAATATCAATATCCTTATTAGATAATAAATTTAAATCAATTATTACATCTTCTAATACTTCAATTCTTTCATTATTATCTAGTATTATTACAAAATAATTTTTCTTTTTAGACTTTTCTATTTTAGTCACTTTCATAATACAC
The DNA here is from genome assembly GCA_028700595.1 of Bacilli bacterium. Lineage (GTDB taxonomy): Bacteria > Bacillota_I > Bacilli_A > RF39 > UBA660 > JAQVSJ01. The sequence continues at coordinate 2,971 of JAQVSJ010000013.1, forward strand.
CTCCTATTAAAAACTTAATACTATTTAATATGTATTAAGTTCTCTGAGACTTCTTCAAGTGCTCTACCAATATTCTTCTTTGACTTGTATTCATTTTCTTTTAATTGATAATATTCATTATCGTACATTTGTCTAGCTCTTTGAGATATTATATGAACTAAAGTATATTTAGAATCAATAACATTCATTAACTTATCAATTGAAGGATATATCATATTCTCACACTCCCTAATTTAAGGATAATGTAAAACAGAATATCAATCAATGTTAATTACACAATTTGACATTATTTAATTAATTCTCTTAGTTTATCTAGTATTACATACATAGCATATGTATCTTGTTGACAATATAATATTAAATTATTATAGACTCTATTATATTCTTCTTTAGAATAGTCATTATACTTAGCATATGCTGTTAATGCTAGAGTGCCATTACCTATTTCCAAATTATCATAAGATAAATCACTGAATACCTTTAATGTCTTTTTAATTGAATAGGAACCACTTAAATCTTTATTGTAATAATTAACTATTCCTGCATTTTCCACTTCTAATTCTTCATATAATTTTTTATTATTTCTAACTACATATAATAAATCTGAAGCCATATCTACCATTTTAAATAATTTATCTTTATATTCAGGAAATACTTCTGCCAATCTAGTTAATACTCCTTTTTCAAATGAATAATTTTGTGCAAAAACAGTACCTCTACTTGTATCTATCCATTCACATAATTTCTTACATATATCTTCTCTACAATCTTTATCAAAATCATTAGATAAATATCCATAATGATCTTTCTCTTTATCACATATTCCTGGTTCTTTTTCTATATGTAATGAAAATTGGAATGGCGATTGACAATAACACTTTTCTCCTTTAAATCTAGGTAAAGGACAAGGAAATGTTTCAAAATCTAAATGATATATTGGATATACTAATTGATCTAATGCTATATTAATCTTTTCTTTATTAATATATGGCTTATTAGTTATTAGACACTCTCTTTGTATTAAGTGATTTGGATTAGTAATCCAATGTTCTGGTATATCTAACATATTTATATAACCATTATTAACTAAATCTAATGGTGTATATTTTATTCCGCTTTCATCTTTAAATCCTCTACTATTCATATAAGATAATACTGAATTATCTTTTGGAATTTTACTAAAACATATATCTATGAATTTACATTTACTTTTCTTTTTAGATTCGCAATGAACTCCTAAATTACATTCATCAATACTCATATTTTTAATATACTGTTCAATTTTATCTTTATCTCTTAATATCATTTCCTGCATTTCTTGGGTAATTTTAGTCATATCAAATAAACTTATAATTGAATCATCATATACTGGTTCATTATTTTCATATTGACCATCAAATACATATTCATGATTTAATACTGCAAGATAATAATTAATCTTCTTAGATTTATATTCTTCATCTCTTTCAGCCATCATTCTTTGAATTGCTAAATCATATACATATTTACCAACTCCATATTTATCAAATAATTTATTTCTCTTTTCATTATATAAATCTATAGGCATTTCATTACTAATATTATAATTATTTATTTCTCCTTTTAATCTATATATTCCATCATCACATAAATTAAATATCGAATATTTTTCTTCTCCTCTATATCCGGATTGTAAATCTTCAACAAATTTCTTTCCAGTAGTAGCTTTTACTTCTATTACATTTATATTATCACTCTCATTAAATATATCTAAATAACATATGTATTTAAATATATCTGATTCAAATGAGAAAGATTTTTGATTATATGTGGATTCTGCATATATACTCTTTCCGCCAAATAAATTTTGAACTTTTAATCCTGCTAATTGTTCAATTTTTTTATAATAAGGCATCATTACTTCTAATTGAGGATCTGTTACATCAATTAGATCTTCTTCCTCTTCATCATCTTCATTTTTTTCATACATAAAACTTAATATTTCTTTTAATTTATCTTCTTCCTCTTCTTCTTTATATTGCTCATAAGAAATATCTGCATTTAATCTTTCTTTTTTAACTTCAGATAAACCTACATATCTAGGACATCTACTATAATTAATAAAATTTGTTTTAGTAATAGCCATATAATCACCTACTTTGCTTCATACCAATTTTTACCATAACTTACATCTACTTTAATAGGAACATTTAATTTGCAACAATTTTCCATTATACTAACTACAAGTTTTTCTAATACTTCTTTTTCTTTTAATACTACATCAAATATTAATTCATCGTGTACTTGTAATACTAATTTACTCTTCATATTCTTTTTATTTAATTCATCACTAATTTCAATCATTGCTTTCTTAATTATATCAGCACTACTACCTTGTATTGGAGTATTTAATGCCATTCTTTCTCCACTACTTCTAATCATATAATTTTTATTACTCAATTCATCAATATTTCTTTTTCTACCAAACAATGTCTTAACATATCCATCTTCATGAGCTTTTTTAATAATATCATCCATATATTTTTTAACACTTGGAAATGTTTCTAAATATTTATCAATAAATATTTTTGCGTCTTTAACATCAACATCTAAATTCTCAGATAATCCGAAACTACTTATTCCATATAATATTCCAAAATTAACAGCTTTAGCTTGTCTTCTCATATCACTATTAACTTCATCTTTAGAAACATTAAAAAGATCCATTGCAGTCTTAGTATGTATATCCATATTGTCATTAAATGCTTTTATTAAGTTTTCTTCATTAGAAAAATGCGCAAAAATTCTTAATTCAATTTGAGAATAATCTACTGACATAAATAAATCATTAGTTGGTACAAATGCTTTTCTAACTAGTTTTCCATATTCATATCTAATTGGTATGTTTTGAAGATTAGGTTCAACAGAAGATAATCTCCCTGTTCTAGTTAAAGTTTGATTATATATTGTATGAACATATCCATCACTTCTAATATAATCTTCTAAACCAACCACATAAGTGGATTGTATTTTAGATAAAACTTTATATTCTAATATTTTAGATATTATTGGATATTTATCTTTATACTTAACTAAATATTCTTTATCAGTACTTCTTTTCTTATTAGAAGGTATATTTAATTTATCAAATAATACTTCACCTAGTTGTTTATATGAGGATATATTAAATTCTTCTCCTGCTAAATTATATATATCTTTAGAAAGAAGTTCTAATTTAATTTGTATTTCTTCTTTCATATTATGAAGAATAGTTTTATCTACTTTAACTCCAAATGTTTCCATATCTGAAAGAACTTTTACTATAGGCATTTCTATATCATTAAATAAATCTATATATTCTTCTTTTACTAATTCAGAATAAAACTTATTATACGTTTCATATATAAATTTAGCTTTCTTAATACACATATCCTTTACTAATTCTTCAGTAATATCTTTATTCTTAGATATTGCTTCAAAAAACTGTATATCATATCCTAATTGATTACTTAAATATGATATATCATCTTTAACATTATAATTTAACAAATTAGCAGCAATCATAGTATCAAATACTACATTATCTACTTTAATATTAATATTATTTAAACTTACTATTAATTTCTTTAAATCATATGTATATTTAACTGCATTATTTAAAAACTTAAGTTTATCTTTTAATAACTCAGATTTAATGAAATAAGATACTTTATCATTATAAACACCCATACCTAAAATATTAGATGTATGATAATTAGTATTATCTAATTCAATATATATTCCTACTGCACCATCTATTTTAATATCTTCAATAGAAGATATAGTAATACAATCTGTTTTTTCTATCTTTTTTTCTATATTTTTAAGAAAAGAATAAAACTCTAACTCTTCAAACATTAATTTTAATTCAGAATCTTTACTACCATTATATTTAATATCTTCTATTTCTATATCTATTGGTACTTCTTTATATATAGTAGCTAATTGTTTTGACATAAAAGCATCATCTTTAAATTCTAATAACTTATCTTTTAATTTACCTTTAATTTTGTCTATATTAACATATATATTTTCAATAGAACCATATTCTTCTATTAACTTTAATGCAGTCTTCTCTCCTATACCTTTAACTCCAGGTATATTATCAGAAGCATCACCTTGCAATCCTTTTAAATCAATTACTTTATTCGGATTAATATTATATTGTTCTTTAAAATTATGTTTATTTAATAATTTAAAATCATTAGTTTTTAATAATTTAACACTTACATTATCATTTATTAATTGCAACAAATCTCTATCACTACTAACAATTAAAACCTCATAATCATTAGAACTAGCTTTTTTACACATAGTACCAATAATATCATCTGCTTCATATCCTAGACAAGATGAATGTGAAATACCCATAGCATCCATTAATTTAGTAGAAAATTCAATTTGCGTTTTTAATTCCTCAGGAGTTTCTGCTCTACCAGCTTTATAGTCACCATAGCTATCGTGTCTAAAAGTCTTTCCAATATCTAACGCTACCAACATATATTCAGGTTTTTCTTCATTAACAATTTTATTAATCATATTTACGAAACCATATAATGCATTAGTAGGAAATCCCTTACTATTCTTCATCATATTTCCAGTATATATAGTTGCATAATAACTTCTAAATAATAGATTATTACCATCAACTAACACTATTTTTTTCATAAATATCACCTACTATAATTATAGCATACATTTGTATGTAATAAAAAAGGAAGATTAAAATCTTCCTCCTCCCATTCCTCCTCCGCCAGAGAATCCTCCACCACCTGAGAATCCACCACCGAATCCAGATCCTGATGACATCCTTGAACTAGTTGCTCTTTGAATTTCAGTTCTTGCACTTGTATAAGCTGAATTTATTGAACTAATTATATTTCTACTTAAAATACTATTAATATATAAATATCCAAATAAATTAGTATTGAAACTTGAATTTATATCAGCTCTATTTTGAATATCTGCTATCTTCAACTCCATTTGTTTAGATACCTTTTCTGCTATATTAAACATAGTGGCAAACACTAAAAACCTTTCCCATAAAGCTATTTCAGGTAATTCTGTGTTTTTAAAATTACCAAAGTCATTCAAAAAGTTTTTTAATGCTTTATATTTACTATAATATTCATTTCCTTCTTTTGTTCTTTTCTTAACAGTTGCCATATATGAAATAAATGACATACCAGCTATCATTAAAGGCATAAACATACTAAATCCCGCAAATAGAAATATAATAGGAATAATAGAATAAAATACATATTTACCCTTTGATATCTTTAATTCTTGATAAAAATTTTCTTTTTTAGCATTTTCAATTACTGATCCTTTCCAGGAATCATAGTTTCTAATGAAAGCTCTTGCATCTGATTCACCCTTTATTTTCTTTTTTAAATCAGAAATTAAAAAACTTTTACCATCTCCAAAACTAATTAAAAACCAATCTATCAATTTAATTTCGTCTTCTGTAAGAGTTTCTTTTGGATTATCATTTTTTGTAAACAAGAAATCTTTATCCTCTTTTTTAAATATTCCTTTTTTAACAACCCTTTCTTCAACTACTAACCCTTTTTTTCTAACTATATTTAATAAAGATGCACTTAAACCATTTTGTGTTACTTTATGATTCATTAAATATTCTATTATTTCAGGAGAATGATCTGAAGGAAAATCTCTATAATACTTTTCATTAAAATCCGATTTATATTCTTTGTCATGTTTCTTGTAAAAATTAATCCATATAATTACTAAACCAATTAACCATAAAGGAGCTAATACATAATTAACACCTTTTGCTATAATTCTTTTTGTATTTGCTTCATTTGCTAACTTTTGTTCTTCTTCAAGTATTTTATCTAACATATTTAAATTTATTATTTTATTGCTTTCAGATACAACAGATTTATTAAGCAATATTCTTACATCCATCATTTCACCAGCATTAATATCTGATACTTGCGCTTTTGCTAATATACTACTAGTTCTTTCTACACTTCCACTTAATGGTCCATGAACCCAAATTCTATAATCAGGATCTGCGGAAGGTAAATTTATAGTAAAAGTATAATTACTAAAACTTTCTTTCATTTGACTTGATAATAAATTTAATCTAAATTCTGCAATATCATTATATATTGCAACAACATTCTTAAACTTATATTCAAGATAAAAATCACGATTAGTAACATAAGGATTATAAACAGTAATATAAGCACTATATATATCCTTTGAATAAGTATATACATTACTTTGACCAGAAGTAGCACTAGTTACTTTATCAAAACATATAACATCACTTTTGTTAAGCTTACTAACTCCACAAACTTTTATTAATTCAAAATCATCTGCACTATTTACTTCATTATTATCATATGCATATTTAATAATAAATTCAAATCCATTATATGTTCCATCTAAAGATACATTACTTTTTACAATTACATCACCATTAGATTGTATAAAAAAATCCTGATCCATATTACTTGCGCTTACAAATAATGGGAACATAAAAAATAAAATAAACAAAAATACTTTCTTCATATTATCACCTATTTTAAGTATATCATTACAATAATATCATTACAATAAAAAAAGAAGTATTTACTTCTTTTTACTTATCAAATGATACTTTTGGAGCTTCTTTTTCTTCTGCTACCGCTTCAAAGTATTTAGCTTCTTTGAATTTAAACATAGAAGCTACTACATTTGATGGGAACATTTGAATTTTATCCATATAACTTAACACACGATCATTGTAGAATTGTCTAGCATAAGCAATCTTTTCTTCTACATCTGCTAATTCTTCTTGTAATTTCAAGAAATTTTGATTTGCTTTTAATTCTGGATAAGATTCAGCTAACATCATTATTCTACTTAACGCTTTACTTAATTCTCCTGAAGCTTCCATTTCAGTTTCTGGAGTTCTTGCAGAACTAAATTTTGATCTTGCTTCAATTACTTTTTCAAAAGTTTCTTTTTCATGTTTAGCATAACCTTTAACAGTTTCTACTAAGTTAGGTACTAAATCAAATCTCTTTTTCAATTGTACATCTACTTGAGCCCATTGATCTCTTACCTTATTTCTTAATTGAACCAAGCTATTATAAGTAGTTGCTACAAACAATCCTAATAAAACTATAACTGCTAATGTAACCCATAACCAAACCATATATATTCCTCCTTCAATATTATAATAATAACATATATTTATAAAAATTTATACTATTTATTTCTCAATTGAGCATTAAATTTACATTCTACTTCTTTTATTATGTTATTAAATATTATTAATACTTCATCATCTTTTAAAGTTTTATTAATATCATTAAATGTTATAGAGAATGCAATTGATTTCTTAGATTCTTCAATTCTATCACCAACATATAAATCAAATACATCAACATCTTTTACTACTTCTCCACCAACTTCATTTATTAATTTAATAACATCTATTGATTTAATACTTTTATCAAATAAGAAAGCCATATCTTTAACTATACTTGGATATTTAGGTATATCTTTATATTTAATATTATGAATTTTTTTAGAATACATTTTATCTAAATCTATTTCTAATACATATACTTCATTCTTATTAATCGAAGGATTAACACATCCAATATAACCAATAAATTCATTATCTAATAATATCTTAGAAGTTTTTCCAGGATGAAATTGTTTTGGAAAATCACAATCATTATCTAAAGCATATTTTAAATCTAAATAATTAAACAAACTATGTAATATTCCCTTTAATAAATAAAAATCACACTTAACTTCATCATGTTTCCAATTATTATTAATATAATTACCAGTAATACCTATACATAATTTAGAAACTTCTTTATATGTATCTTCTTTATAAAAACTTTTTCCTACTTCATAAATCATAATATCTTTATTTTTTCTTGATAAATTATAATCTATAGTTTCTAATAAAGATGGTATAAGACTATATCTTAATACTTTTCTATCTTCACTTAAATAAGAACTTAACTCTATTTGTTCAAAATCATCATTAGTAAATTTTTTAACATTATCTTTATTAGTCAAAGAATAAGTAATTACTTCTGATAAACCTAGAGATCTTAATTTATTATTAATTTTCTTAATATATAAATATTTAGAACTATATTCACCTTTCTTAGTTGTAGTAATTGGCAAAGTACCAATCATATTATCATATCCATGAATTCTACCAACTTCTTCAATTAGATCTTCTTTAATACTAATATCTAATCTTCTAGAAGGTACTAATACTTTAAAT
>JAQVSJ010000013.1:11354-13994 GCA_028700595.1 Bacilli bacterium
GGTTGTCCATATTCAATCATTACATAATTACTAATATCTACAACATTATTAATAGGTCTTATACCAGCAGCCATTAATCTAGCTTTTATAAATAATGGACTTTCTTTAATAACTACATCTTTAACAATTCTACTTAAATAAGCACTACAATTATCAGTATTAGATTTAATATTAACTAAATCCTTAGTCTTTTCTTTAACCTCTTTAATATTTATTTTAGGATATTCTACTTTCTTATTATAAATAGCACCTACTTCATAAGCCATTCCTATCATACTCAATAAATCACTTCTATTAGCAGTTAAATCATATTCAATAACTACATCATCATAATTTAAATATTTTAATGCATCATCACCAACAACTGCATCATCACCTAATACATGTATACCTTTTTTATCTTCCTCTTTTAAATATTTAGACTCAATTCCTAATTCTGCTAAAGAACACACCATACCACATGATTCTATTCCTCTTATTTCAGTTTTTTCAATACTCATATTAGGTAATTTAGCACCCATTCTTGCAACAATAACCTTTTGATTTATATCTACGTTAGGTGCTCCACAAACAATTGTATAAACATTATCTTTTAAGTCTACTTTTAATACACTTAAATGATCAGATTGAGGATGTTTATTTTTTTCTAATACCAATCCCACTACTAAATTATCAGAATCACTAATTCTATTAACACTACTATATTCATTTCCAATATACAGCATATCATTTGCTACTTGTTCAGAAGGTACATCTATATCAACATAATCCCTTAACCAATTAGTGCTTACTCTCATTTAAATTCACCTTCAATTCTATTAAATTGTTTTACAAACCTAATATCATTAGTATAAAACATTCTTACATCAGGTATGCCATATTTTAACATTGCAATTCTTTCAGCACCCATTCCAAATGCGAAACCATTATACTTATTGCTATCATATCCACTCATATTCAATACATTAGGATGAACCATACCAGCTCCTAAAATTTCTATCCATCCAGTATTCTTACATATTGGACATCCTTTTTTATCACAATTAAAACAACTTACATCTACTTCTATACTAGGTTCAGTAAATGGGAAATAACTTGGTCTAAATCTAATTTCTCTAGTTTTACCAAACATACTTTTAGCAAAAACTTCCAAAGTTCCTTTTAAATCAGACATTGATATATTTTCACCAATTACTAATCCTTCTATTTGAGTAAATTGATGAGAATGAGTAGCATCATCATTATCTTTTCTATATACCTTACCAGGACATATTATTTTAATAGGTCCCTTCTCTTCTTTAGATTGCATAACTCTAGCTTGTACTGGAGAAGTTTGAGTTCTCAATAACCATTCCTCATTAATAAAGAAACTATCTTGAGCATCCCTAGTAGGATGTCCTTTAGGTATATTCAAATATTCAAAATTAAATCTATCTTCCTCTACTTCAGGTCCATCAACTACATCATATCCCATAGATACAAACAAAGATTCCACTTCATCAATTACTTTACTAATAGGATGAATAGATCCATCAGAAATACTTGTACCAGGTAAAGATACATCAATTTTATCTTCATTTAATTTAGAATTTAATAATTCTTCATCAAACTTAGATTTCAATTCATTAAGCCTATTTCCAATTTCTAATTTTAATTCATTTAACAAAGCCCCAATAGATTTCTTTTCATCATCACTTAATGTTTTAAGATTACTTTGAATATCTGATACTTCACTTTTCTTTCCAAAATATTTAATTCTTATTTCTTCCAAAGATATATTATCCAAAACTTTTTCTATTTCATTATTAAAACTTTTTCTTATATTTCTGATTTTTTCTTCCATCTTAATCCTCCTCTAAAATAACTAATAATATAATCATTGACTATATCTCTTTTTTCACTTTGTAAAACTCTATGTTTAACATCCCTAATAAATGTTATTGTTTTCTTAGCCTTAATGCTATCATATGCATATACAGATGCTGAAAGAGGTACTATTTCATCTTCATCACCATGTAATATTAAAGTGCTACATTTAATATCTTTAGGTGTATCATGATACTTTTTAGCTAACTTCATAAATTCGAATATACTTGTAATTGGTACCCTAAATAGCTTAGATAATAAATCTTCATATATTCCTTCTTCAGGTAATTTATTCTTAGATAATAAATCTTTTATATCTTTTTTATTTTGTTTGATATTAACATACATAAATGCAGGTGCTATTAATACCAACTTCTTTATCTTTTTATATTTAGTAGCTAAATAAGATGCTATTACTCCGCCCATACTATGACCAACTAAATATATTTTATTATATTTAGTTAATAACATTTCTACTTGTTGAATAGAAGAATCAATCCAATCATTATATTTAACATTATTAACTATAGCTCTATCATGTCCAGGTAAAGTAAATCCATATACATCATATTTACTATTAAACATAACATAATTAATAAACTTCTCAGTTTCAATTATACTACCACCAAATCCATGTATTATTAATATTGCTTTCTTACACATATAACCTCCTAATAAAAAAGTACCATATATATCTAAGGACGCTTATACGTGGTACCACCTTAGTTCATAGTAAACTATGCACTCAATTCCGTAACGAGGAAAACGTTATAC
>JAQVSJ010000014.1 GCA_028700595.1 Bacilli bacterium
TGCACCAGAAAGTAACTAATCAGCGAGATTGGTTTCTTCATAATTACAGCACATCATTAATCAGCAGCTATGACAGGATTTACATTGAGGACTTAAATGTAAGTGGAATGGTAAAGAACCATTGTCTGGCTGGTGCAATTAGTGATGTTGGCTGGAGTAAGTTTACTTCAATGCTTGCCTATAAGGCCGAATGGTATGGGAAAGATGTCGTTAAAGTGGATAGATTTTTCGCAAGCTCAAAGACTTGCAGCTGTGGAGCAAAAAACGATGATTTAAAACTGTCAGACCGTGAATGGGTTTGTAGTAGTTGCGGTGTGATAAATCAACGTGATTTACTTGCAAGTCAAAATATTTTAAAAGAAGGTCGCAGGAGTTTAGGCGACATAACGAACGCAGAGGCAGAGGTTACGAAGCCTGTGAAGCGTTTAGAATTGAGCGTCATTAATTGACATTAAAATTCATAACTATGGAAACAGAAATTAAAAAAATCCAACAGCAATTTAAAACAAAATTATTTACAGGTGATTATAAAATTACCTCTAAATCAGAACACGTTTTTATTATTGAAATAGAAAATAAAATGTTTAACATCTGGATGGGAAATATAAACATTCCTAAAACCAGAACTCATTATGACAGTTTTTATAATTTTCTTGATCTTGAATTTACTACTGAAGAAAAAATTAGGTTACATAAAATCTTGGCACCTATTTATAGTGATTATATAACTACAGAGTTAATTAAGCAAAAAAAAGCCGAACTAAAAAAACTGGAAGAATTATGTTGACAGACCTACAGATTAAAAAACTTACACAATGTCAACCTTTTAACTGGGATAAAGAAACAAATGCCAGAAAAGAAGCAAATATAGAACACATAAAAGATGTTGATAATTTTTCCCTCTATGCGTTAATTGATATTATTGAATATGGCAAATATGGCGGAGGATGGGATGAAATGTCTTGGTATGAACCTTTATTCAGGGAAATCGATATTATTACCTTTAATGTTACAAAAGGTGATAATGATATACCTATCTTTATTAATTTAGAATTAGAAATAAAATTGATTACATCATTAATTAAAAATTACAAATAAAACATGCAAAACTTTAAATTTAAATTATTGTGGATAATAGTTTTAGTATTATTCGCATTACAGATATATGCATTTATTTCCATCTTTGAAATTAAGCAAATAAAAAATAATAGTATTCCAAGAATGGAAAGATTAGAAATTCGTTACAATGCACTTAAAGATTCTACAATTAGATATCGTATGTTAGTTAGTGACATGCTCTTGATGCGTATAATCGCTACAAATGGAGAATACAGGCATGCAAAAGCGAAATATGATTTCTTTTCATATGAACTTGAGAGAATAGCCAACAGATATAATGAAAATACCGCAGATTATACAGTTGAGCAATTAGATTTTGCTGGGCTGCCAGCAAGATTAAGACCAGAAATATAATAATACAATGAATCCTCCTTTTTTAATTTGTATTAATATGAGATATGCTCCTTTACAAAGCAGTCAATCATTTTATTTCTCAAATTCTTATAAAATACAAGAAGAAGATATTAGAAAATGTTTGACTGCTTTAATCAAAAAAGGTAATATCTATGCGCCTTATTATGGAATACCTAATTGTTCTCCTATTGATAATGAATTTGAATATACAGAAGGAAATGACAGTTGTTATACTATACTTATAAGTTATGAATTCTATTATCAACATATAGAAGTACCAATTAGTAATGACATTCAGAATGTTTCCCAATTTATTAAACAAGGAGGTAATGATAAAATGATGCGACAAAAAATAAAAGAACTAAACATTAAATCAAATTATGTATAAAATTATTGGATTAACAATAAAGAATAAGAAATACGAATTAAAAAACAAACTTTCTGTTTTTGATAAAGAAGAATTTTGTCTTTTTAAAAAAACGTTATCAGAAATGACAGGTAGTAATATCACTTTAACTTATAAAGAAATAAATACTCAAAATATTTCAAATTTAAAAAAAGTATTGTTTAAAATTGTAAATAATATACAAAAAAGTGATAAAATTGAAAATAGAGAAGTTTTATTTTTAAAAGGAGGAATAATGTTATCTAAAAAACCTTCTGGGGCTGTAACTATCTATGACACTAAAGCAAATGAAAATTATGTAGAAATTACAAATAATTATTTAATATATTTAATTTTAAAAGAATATGAAACTCAACAAGAACAAATTACGCAGGCAATTAAAAGCTGTGCAAATTTGGAAGTCTAATAGAGGGAAAGGAACTATTGAAGCAGCTACAGGATTTGGTAAATCATTTATAGCAATGATTCTCATTAGGAAGTTATTAAAAAAAAGGCCATTTGCTAAAATTCTTATAGTTGTACCATCTGAATTTCTTAAAAGGCAATGGATCAAGAACTTAGATGCTGCAGGTTATAATTTAGTTGAAGTAACTATCATTAACACATTAATTACCAGGCATAAAGAAAATTACGACTTTTTAATTCTTGATGAAATACATCGTTATGGTGCAGAAAAATTTAGATTAGTTTTTAATTTAATAAGTTATAATTATATTTTAGGACTTACTGCTACATATCAAAGATATGATAATATGCATAGTATCATTAATGAATATTGTCCTATTATAGATAAAATTTCTCTAAAAGAATGTTTAAAAAATTCTTGGGTAAGTGACTTACGTATTTATAATTTTGGAATCACAATGTCTCCTGAAGAAAAATTAGAATATGAGACTATAAATGATAAATTCAATTATTACTTTTCTTTTTTTGCACATGACTTTTCTAAAGCTATTGCTTGTATTAAAGATCAAAAAGCAAGAGATGCTTTTATAAAAGATAATCCTGGATTAAAAAATCAAGATATTATGATAAAAGCTATAAATTTTAGTAAGACCTTACAAAAAAGAAAATCTTTTTATCTTACACCACAATCCAAATTAGATGTAATAAAAACGATATTAGAAAAATTCCATGACCTTAAAATCATTACTTTTTCTGAATATACAACAACAGCTGATACAATCACTAAATTGTTTCCTTATCGTTCTTTTAGCTATCATTCTAAAAAATCTTCAAAAAGATTAAAGGAAGATATGCGTAAATTTATAAGAGGAGAATATACTGTCATCAATACTTCTAAAGCACTTGATGAAGGTATAGATATTCCTCAAATAGAAATGGCTATAATTCATAGTGGTAATGCTACTAAAAGACAAGCTATTCAAAGAATGGGAAGAGCAATAAGGTTTGAAAAAGGAAAGATAGCTTTAATTATTAATCTTTATCTTAAAGATACCCGTGATGAATATGCTTTGTCAGAAAGATTACAAAATATTCCTAATACTTATTGGATTCAAGATATAGAAGATATAGAATATTATCCTAATGAAAAAAGGGCTATTCCTTATAATTATGGCATTCCTTTTAAATTAAACTTATCATAGAGATAAATTTAAATTATGTTGTTGAACCAAACCATTTAAAATAATTTAAACATGATCGAAAATATAAAAAGTTTTGTAAACTTATTAGATGAATTAAATGTAACAAGTGATCAATTTTTATTGATGCAACTTATTTACCAACAAGAGTATGCATCTCTTTACAAATATGCTACTAATAACATTGGTTTCAACACACAAGCAATACAAGATTTGCTTGACAAAGGGTACCTAATAGATACCAATTCTAACTCAAATACTTTTAATTCTGATGAATTAGAAGTGACACCTAAATTTTCAAAACTATTTGCATTAAATAATAAAAATAATGCACAAGAATTTTGGAATACATATCCACCATACATTTGGATTAATAATACTCAAGTAGCTGCACGTAATATAGATTATGATAGATTTATAATTTATTATCAACAATCTTTAGGTGCAAAAGATGAAATGCACAAACGTGTAATGGCAGCTTTAGTATATGCAAAGAAACACGACCTTATTTGTATGGGTATTTCTAAATGGATATTGTCAAGACAATGGGAAGCCACTGAAACACTAATGAGTAGCGATGATAATTTACAATTACCTGCTTTTGAAGAATTTTAAATGGCATCACTACCAGTTAAAACAACAAAAAGAGCAATTGAAGAAGCCAAAAAAGAAATAAAGGATTCTAAGATAACTGCTCAAATGTGTTTAAAAACACGATGGCCTGCAATTAATGATGCGCTAATGGGAGGATTTAGATTTAATAATAATACTCTCCTTGCAGGAGCATCAGGACATGGAAAATCTTATTTTCTAAATTTAGTAATTCAAGATTTTCTAAACCCTACAATAAACGGTAATTTTAAAAAACCGTTTAAAATAATTCATTTTAATTTTGAAATGTCTGCAGCAGATGAACTTCTTAGAATAACAAGTAGTAAAACAGGACTATCTTATGGAGATTTATTAAGTGCAAAAAGAAAATTAAATGATTTAGAATATGCTAAAACTGTAAATACTTTAAATCAATTACAAGATGATCGTTTACTTTTTGTGGAAACCCCAGGAAACAGAATAGAAATAGAACAAACAATAAGGGCAATACATAAAATGTTTCCTAAAGAACTTCTTGTAATAGTTTTAGATCATACTTTATTAGTCAATGATTATGATGAAAGTTCTGAAGTTGAAAAGTTAGCTAAATTAGGTAAACTATTTATTGGCTTAAAAAAAGAAATACCTTTGTTAACTATTCTTTTAGGACAACTAAATGATAACATTGAACATACAGAAAGACGAAATCCAGCCAAACCAATTTTACACTTTCCTATAAAAACAGATATTTTTGGGTCACGTCAAATTTATCATGCTATGGATACTGTAATAATAATACATCGCCCTGAATTACTTTATTTAGAATCTTATGGCCCTATGGCAATAACAACTCAAAATTTAATTGCTATACATTTCCTTAAAATGAGGAAAGGTCAAATAGGGTTTTGTAAATTAAAGTCAAATTTTCAAATGGGACTTATTGAAAACTGGATTGATATTAAAAAAACAAATTATACATTTAATACTATTTAAAATGGAAACAGAAAAATCACAAACTTTTATATTACCAAATGCTCCTGTAGAAGCTCTAAGAGATACTCCTGCTTTAGCTATTCTTTTTGGGCAGTCTAAAGTAGGGAAAACAGGAGCATTAATAGCTTTAAAAGACTGCCTTATTATAGATACTGAAAAAGGAACAGATACAAGAAAATCTTTAAAAGTAAATGTTAATTCTTTATCAGAATTAAAAGAAGTAATGGTTGCTTTAAAGCAAAGGGAGAAAAAATATACTTACATAGCTTTTGATACAATTGACAAAATAGTAATGTGGCTTGAATCTGCTGTTGCAAAAACTAATGGAGTTAAAGACATTGGAGATATTCCTTATGGAGGTGGATATTCACAGGTACGAACTTCAATATTAGCAATGGTAGAAAAGATGAAAGAACTTTCAGAACATATAATATTGGTAGCACATAGAAAAAAAACAATTATTGGAGAAGACAGTATTCTATTTGATGCTTCTTCTTTAGATATGACAGGAAGATTAAAAAACATGCTTTGTGCAGATGCTGATTTAATTGGTTATATGTACAGAGATAGTAAAGATGATAATAAATTATCTTTAAGTTTTATCACTAACAATGAGATAGATGCCGGCACAAGAAATCCTGATCTTGCCGGAAAAACATTTCCTTTTGACTGGAAATTAATATACCCAAAAGCAGAAATCAACAACTTTTCAAAATAAACTAAATAATTAAATTTTAAAATTAAAAATTATGTACGGAATAACAGAAAAAACAGGTGCACTATTAAATTTTAATGGTGGCATTACAGAAAATGTAACAATGACACATATTGCTTTAGAACCTGCAAAAGAAGGCTCTCCTTCAATGGTATTAAGATTCTTTTTTCAAGGGGAAAGTAATGAACTTTTTACCCATACAGAATTTGAAATAAATGAAGCAAATTCAAGAAAGAACGCATTAAATTGGAGAAAAGACCCAGAACAAGTATTAAAAAACGAATATGAAAATTTAGGAGGCAGGATAAAACAAATCCTTCTTTCTTTTATGCCAGAATCTGAAATTCTAATCCCTAATTCTGAAAGCTGGATAAAATTTGGAGAAAATATAATAGCTTTAGCTGGAGATAAGTATGTAGGAGAAAAATTACGAATTCTTCTTGTATATAATAAGAAGAATTATCTTTCTTTCCCAAAAAGGTTTGGAGTTAGATTTATTCAGAATATGAAAGAACCTAATAAATTAATCATAACTCATAAAGACATTATTGAACCTTTTAATAGTGAGGAAAAGCAAGATCTTGCTTCTTTCACACTTGATGATGATCCCAATTCATTTGGAAATTCCCCCTCAGCTATAGACTGGGATAACTAAGTGTATAATTTAATATTAAATAAAGGGGTTAATAGCCCCTTTATTTTTATGTATTATGTACAAACTTTATAATCCTGTAATTAGTAATGATGTCATTAAGAATTTCAACCAAATTGAAATTTATAAAGCTCATTTTGGAGAAATTAAATTGGGAGCATCCATACGATCCCCCATAAGGGAAGATATACACCCAAGTTGTTGTCTTTATCTTAATGAAGGAAATAAACTATATCTTAAAGATTTTGCAACAGGTACATTCTTAAATATTTTTGAACTTTTAATGTTTAAATATAAGATTACATTTTCAGAAGTATTACGAATGTTAACTAATAGTACTTTTTCAAGCCAGTTTCATAAACCACTTCATGGACAAATAAAAAAAGAAAAAGCTGATATACAAATAATGCCTACAGTATTTACATACAAACAATTAGCTTATTGGAATAGTTATGGCATTACATCTCATATTTTAGCTAAATATAATGTGTGTCCAATAAAAGCATTATGGATTAATGGTTACAGACTTTATACATATACTGAATTTAACCCAGCATACGCTTATATTTTTTCAAAAGAAGATTATAAAATTTATTTCCCACAAATGAAATTATCTTCTTCATCTTCTAATGGGTTAAAACCTTTAAAATTCCTTTCTAATACTAATAAAATACAAGGTTTAAAACAACTTCCAAAAACAGGTAACCTTTTAATTATAACTAAAAGTTATAAAGATGTTATGGTATTTGATTCTTTTGGGATACCTGCTATAGCACCACAAGCAGAATCTAATATATTAAAACCAGAATTAATTTCATTATTAAAAACACGATTTAAAAAAATTATTGTGCTCTATGATTTTGATTATGCTGGTATAAAAGGAGCTAATAAAATACATAAAGATTTTGGATTAGAAAGAGTATTTTTAACAAACGGGAAATATAAAACAAAAGACTATAAAGCTAAAGACCCATCTGACTATAGAAGATATTATGGGGAAAAAGCTTCATGGACACTTTTAAACAATTTAATTTTAACACATGGATAATATAATAAAAATTGAAATCCCTGAATATATAACACATATAAAGTTATCAAATAGCAGAAAAGCTAAATATTATAAAATGACTGACAAAATCCCTAAAAAGCATAAAAACTTACATATTGACAACATGGGATTTTATCGTGATTCTTTAAATAGAAAAATAATAAAAAATAGTAATACTGTCGGCACGCCTAATATAAAAGCAATCAATGGTCAAGACTTTTATAGTGGATTTTTAAATCCCATGGTAAGAGCTAAGATAGTTTCTATAATGAAAAGTTTTTTTATTGATGCTTTAAAAGAAATTCCACCACTTAAATCATCCGATTTCCCTATTGCTTTTGAATTAGAAATGCATACTACAAAAAATATGCTCTTTGATATTGATAATAAATGGATATATACAAAAGTAATTTTAGATAGCTTACGTTTTTTAAACATTATTCCAGAAGATAATGTAAATTTTGTAAATAAAGCAGGTGGGATTAGTTTTAAAGAAATAGAAAATCAAGATGATAGAAAAATAATAATTAAAATTACTAAAAACAATGTAATATGACTAAATATCAACTGACAAAGGCAATTAATAATTCAAGTTTAACTTATCTTAATCCTACACAAGGAGGATCACCTGCTTTATTTAAAAACTATTTAGATGGGTATCTGGACAGTCCTGAAAATGAATTTATGTTAAAAGGAATCATCCTACATAAATTATTTCTGGAACCTGATAAATTCATATTAGAAAATATTGCAAAAGCTCCAACACCTAAGATAAAAAGTGTTATTGATTTACTTATCAATACTAACTCTTATGGATATGAAACTGATCTTAATAATTTAAAGATTGAATTATTAGAATGTGCAAATATTGTAGAATATCAAACAAATTGGGGAGTAGAAACAAGAATAAAACGTATTATAGAAGAAGGTAATGAATATTTTAAATATGCTTTACAAAATGTAGGAAAAATAATATTATCTGATAAAGATTATGCAACTGTTTTAAACATTAAAGAAAATATGTTTTTACATCCTTTTATTAAAAAACATTTTATTGATAGAACTTTTGATAATGGTATAGAACTCTTGACAGAACAAGAATTATTTTGGGATGAACCTATCAATGGGACAATAGTAAAATGTAAAGGTAAAGTAGATGCTTTTCTTTTAAACCATAATAATAAAACCTTTAGTGTTTTTGACTATAAAACTACTACAATACCAATCCATGAATTTCCAAAGGCTTTTAAAGACAGACATATGTCAAGACAAATAGCTTTTTACACTTCTGGTATTGAAAAAACATATGGTTATAAACCTAAATCCTTTTATATTATTTATGCTTATACTAAACCAGGATATGATGTAATATTGTGGGAAATAGATACACAATATATAAAATTAGGTATAGCAGAATATAAAGATTTATTATACCGATATAATACACATCTTACTACTGCCAATTGGCATTATTCTTTAGAATTTCTAAAAACTTCGGGAATATTCCCTTTAAAACCTTCTAAAATAATTTAAATGACACCAAGAGAAATATTAAAAATGTTACATATTGCAGTAGATAATAATATAAGTACTTTTATCTGGGGAAGTCCCGGTATAGGAAAATCTGCAATTGTAAATCAACTTGCAGTAGAATTAAATCGTGAATTAATAGATATTCGTGTTAGTATGTTAGATCCTGTAGAACTTAGAGGGTTGCCTTATATAAAAAATGGACGAGCCAGTTGGTCAATACCTGATTTCTTACCTGATAAAGAAAACACAATACTTTTTTTAGATGAAATCAATACTGCACCACCTTCTATGCAACCTGTACTATATCAACTTATTTGGGAAGGTAAAATAGGAGAATATAAATTACCAAAAGGTTCTACTGTAATTGCAGCAGGAAATTTAGATACTGATAGAGCTATTACAACAAAAATGTCAACAGCTTTAGGCTCACGGTTTTGGAATCTTAACTTTGAACCAGACCTTGAAGATTGGTTACATTGGGCTGTAAATAATACACTTTCTTATGATATTTTATCATACTTACGATTTAGACCTGCAAATATGTACAAATTTGATCCTACTACAATGAAAGGAGAAAAGACATTTCCTTGTCCAAGAACTTGGGAACAAACTAATAAAATACTAAAAAGTGTATTAATTCTTCCTGTAAAATATCAACTTGATGCTTTTTCAGGATTTTTAGGTAAAGCAGTAGCTACAGATTTTATTGGATTTCTACAAATAAAAGACAAATTGCCTAATATTAAAAACATCTTAGAAAATCCAAAAACTGAAGAAATACCTACAGAACCTTCTATAATATATGCTACATTAGGAGCTTTATTAGAAATATCAGATTTAAACAATTTTGACAAAATTACAACTTATATCTCCCGACTTCCTAATGAATTTCAAACAGTATTTATGCGAGATATAAACATTAAAAGCAAAGTAAAATTTATTAATTTAACAGAATTAGCCTGTTATACAAAATGGGCTATTAAAAACTCACATTTTCAAATTTAAACTTTTAATTATGAATATAGTAAAAAACGCAATGTTAATAAGACTTAACATAAGCCAATGGTCAGCAAGAAAACAAGATAAAACTGCTTCTTTATCAGTTTATGAAAAGTATAATGTAGAATCTACTATGGGTAAATTTACCAAAGGACTTGTCAGTAAAGAACATTTAAAAGAAGTAAAAAAAATTGCAAATGCTGCAAGAAATTATTATTATGAAAACACTTTACCATGGAGTAAAGACGGTAATCGCTTATTGCCTTCTAAAAATTATATGGAATTTTCTAAAGAAATGAGTAAATATAAAAGAAAGTTTGAAGAAGGTATAGAAAATTTAAAATTTAATTACCAAAACTTTATAAAAGATGCAGAATGTAAATTAGGTACTTTATTTAATCCTTCAGATTATCCAGATGAAATAACAAAGTATTATGAATTTACTGTTGACATCAATCCAGTACCAACATCTAATGACTTTAGAATTAATCTTAAAGATGAAGAAATCGAAAAAATACAGCAGTTTATTGAAAAGAGAACAAAAGCTCAAATAGAAGCTGTTAATAATGATTTATGGCAAAGGTTTTATAAAGCAATAAATAATATTGTAACTAAATTATCTGATCCTAATGCTATATTTAGAGATAGCTTAATTGGAAATCTTAACAATCTAATTGATTTGTTACCAAAACTTAATATAACTGAAGATACTGATCTTATTACACTTACTAATACAGCAAAAAATAAATTAGGTAATCTTAATGTTACAAATTTAAGAACAAAACCAGAGGAAAGGATAGAAGCTAATAATATAGCTAAAGAAATATTATTAGACATGGAAAATAAAATAACTTTTGCCAATGTTAAAAGTTAAAAAAGCAATTAATAGTATTGTGTTAACGCATCCTTTTTTTAGCACAATACTATTAAATTTAATAATAGAACCTGATGAAAGTATAGAAACAGCAGGTGTAAATAATAAAAGACTTATTTATAATCCAAAATTTATAAATACTTTAACAATAAATCAAACTATAGGGTTATTTTTACACGAAGTCTTACACGTAGCACTATTACATATGTTTAGAAGAAAAGAAAGAGATTTTAAAATATGGAATATTGCAGCAGATTATATAATTAATCTAACATTAGTAGAAGAAAACATATATATACCAGAAAATGGATATTATAATGAAGATTATAAAGGGATGTCTACAGAAGAAGTTTATAGTATTATTTATAAAGAAGAAAAAAAAGTAAAAGAGGAAAATACTTCTGATAATATGCAATCTTCTGATGTTTTTAAAAATATAGCTCCAGAAGAATGGGGTGTAGTGACAGATGGCGTAGATGAAAATAATAATATTATAAAAGGAGAACAATTAGAGGAAGAAAAAATAGAATGTGAATTGATGATAAGTAAAGCAGCTTTTGTAGCTCAAGAAGCTGGGAATATATCTTTAAATATGCAAAGATTATTAGAAAAAGAACGACAACCAATATTAAATTGGCGAAGTGAGTTAATTGGATACATGCAAAAATTAAAGAAAAATGATTATTCTTTTAGAAGACCTAACAGAAAATACATACATCAAAATATATTTATTCCTTCTTTAAGAAATGAAGGAATAGATCATATTATTATTGCTGTAGACACTTCTTCAAGTATTGATGCTAAAATCTTTTCTACATTTATTGCAGAAATAAACAGTCTTTTTTATGAAATAACACCATCTTTAATTACTGTAATACCTTGTAATACAGAAGTGGGAAATGTTCAGACATTTGATTACTACCCTATTGATCCTAAAATTGAAGGTCATGGAGGAACAAAGTTTAAGCCTGTTTTTGATTACATCATAAAAGAAAATTTAGATGCTGATTTATTAATTTATTTTACAGATTTAGAAGGAACTATTCCAGAAGAGTCTAATTTACATTTTGATACTCTATGGATTTGTTATAATAATAATCCTAACAAGGTAGTACCCTTTGGAGAGATAATACGAGTTAATGATTTTTAAACTTTTTTAAGAAAGGGAATTCAAATAATGTAGTAAGTTTGCCACACTAATGTGAATTTTAAATGATAGATAATATGAAATAACAAAGTAAATTATATTGTCGGAAAGTAACATAAGAATATTTATATGTTACTTTCCGGCTTTAAAGTAAAATATAAAAAATTAAACATAACTTATTTTAATATGATGGAAGATACAATAGAAAATTATTATTACGAAGATTCTATAACTTTTGAATCAGAACAGCAATGGAACGCATTAATTTTTACCTTAGCTAATATAGCTAAAGAAAAAAAAATAACACATCAAAAAATAGCAGATGATCTTGGTATGGATAGAAGTAATATAACAAAAACATTTAATGGCAGGAATTGTCCTACTTTACGTACTTTTTTAAAAATAGCTAAAGCTATAAATGTTAATATTACATTACATAAAATATAATTTTAAGATAATGAAAGCTATATTATTTTAAAACTAAATATAAAATGACATTAGAAAAACCAAAACAAAATGATTAGTAGCGGATTAAAAAAAAACACAGTAAAAGGATATGAAAACAGAACTTTTAAAAATAACACAAGACCTTGAACAAGATAAGATAAACGACAATGAAGCACGAACTCTTTTATTGGGTTTATTGGGTGTTAGGCTTTCATTGCCCGATGTTGATAATTATGATTATTTACGTGGATTTGTTGATGGTTATGGTGGTGAAGAACCGCACGATGTTTTTCCTGATGGATTCAAAAATATAAATGAGATTTGGGATAGAATGTATGAACTAAAAGGCAATGAAGCCTAACGCTTTGGCGGTATGAACAGGCCGCCTTGTAAGTCTGTTCAAAATTTGTAAATCGCTGTCGGCGGCTTGTTTATACCGACCTGTTGGCAGCAGTGTTTTTTAAGAATTATGTGTGAATGTGAT
>JAQVSJ010000015.1:0-3838 GCA_028700595.1 Bacilli bacterium
ATTAGTTTTACCAATTATATCTTTCTTATTAATTACTCCTATAACTCTACTATCAGTGGAATTAGTTCTATTATCGCCTAATACAAAATATGAATCATTAGTTATATTATTAATACCAATATTTAATATATCAAAATCAACTGTAATAACTGAATCATCTAAGAATGCTTCTTCTACATATTTACCATTAACATATAACTTATTATCTATATATTCAATATGTTCTCCAGGTAATCCAATTACTCTTTTAATTATATATTCTTCACCTAAGTCTATTACTACTACATCAAATCTATTAAATTTACCTAATTTATTAATTAATATAACATCTCTTTCAAATAATGTAGGTTCCATAGATTGTTGTCTAACTACTGCTGGAGTAACAACAAAAGTTCTTAATAATATTACTACTAATATTATTATTAAATAATCAATAAAATCTTTTCTTTTACTCTTTTTCATATTACAACCAAAAAATAGAGCAATGCCCTATTTATTTCTTTCTTTGATTCTATATTGACTTACCAAATCTTTTAAGAAATACAACTTAGCACGTCTAACTTTACCTTTTTTAATAACTTCTAGAGATGCTATCTTTGGCGAGTTAATTGGAAATGTTCTTTCTACTCCAATTCCAGAAGATTTCTTTCTAACTGTAAAAGTTTCACTTATTCCTTTACCCTTACGAGAAATTACAACTCCTTCAAATGCTTGAATTCTTTCCCTTTTACCTTCTATTATCTTAGCGTTTACTTTAACAGTATCGCCAACTCTAAATTCAGGTACATTAGGATTAATTTGTTTTTCTGTTATCTTATCGATAATATTCATAGTCTCTTCCTTTCTTCCCATGATCATCAAAGAGCGGATCACTTTTTTCACATTACAATTCTATCATAACACTAATATATATGCAATAATTATTTACTCTTATGAGTCTTTTCTTCTATTACTTCTTCTTTCTTTTTTGATTCAATATTCTTAATAATAAATTCCAATCTTTTTTTAATAGATTCTTTATACTCTTCACTCAATATCTTTTCATAACTTAAAAACATCAATTGTTTAATTCTTTCAGCCTCACTAAGAATCTTTGTTTCATTATCATCATCAGATTCATCTACAATTAATTTTAATATTATTTGTAACTTTCTTTCTATGTTTCTTTTAGCAATCTTAGTCATTAAAAACTTATCCACTACAGACATTCTTCTAACATCAATTATGTCATTTCTCTTTGCATTATTTTTAGGACAAATATCATATCCTTTTATATTTTTAAAATCTATATTAACTTTCTTTTTCTTTTTATCTTTAACTAATACATAAGTGATATTTTCTATTAGATCAGGTCTCTTTTCTTTAGTCTTCTTAACACTTTCTTTCTTTCTATATTCATCAATATCCTTATGATCACCACCAAGTAATATATCAGGCACTTCCATATCATTATATTTCTTAGGTTTAGTATATTGGGGATAATCTAATAATCCTTTTTGAAAAGAATCGTTTTCATAAGAATCTTTCTCAATAACTCCATCTACTAATCTAACTACACTATCAGTTAATACCATTGCTGGTATTTCTCCACCTGTTAATACATAATCACCTATACTTATTTCCATATCACATATAGATCTAATTCTTTCATCAAAACCTTCATAATGACCACATACTACTATTAAATGCTTTTCTTTAGACAAATCATTAGCTATCTTTTGATTAAAAGTAATACCTTGTGGTGTCATAAGAATAACTTTACTATTCTTTTTTTGTAAATCCTTAACGGCATCAAATATTGGCTGACACTTTAATATCATACCAGCACCACCACCATAAGGAGTATCATCTACTCTTTTCTTAGAATCGTTAGAATAATCTCTAATATTAATTGCATTTAATTCAATAACTTTATCTTTAATTGCTCTTTTTATAATTGACTCATTAAAAATACTATCAAACATATTTGGAAAAAGAGTTAATATATCAATTTTCATTCTATCAATCCCCCTACATTTTTCAAATATATAATCTTATTATTACTGTCAATATTATCAATAAACTCATCTATAAAAGGTATCATACAATTATTAGATAATACAATAATTTTATATTTCTTATTCTCATCAATTCTAATAACATCATATTTATTTTTTAAATAAACAACATTATAATCAACTAAATCTTCAACTAAACAATCACAATCTATTATATCTTTATTTACATATACATATGAATTCTTTAAATGTTCAATATCATTTATATTATTAATATCTTTTAATTTAACCATATCATATATCTTATGCTGTCTATAACTTTCAATAATATATTCTTTATTATTAATATATATACAAACATTAGGTTTAAATATCAAATCTTTTCTACTAAAATTACTAATAATTCTTATTTCACCCTTAATACCATGAGTATTAACATACTTACCAATATTTATAAGATTCAAAAAATCACCTACTTAATTCATATAATATGATAGATGCTGCTACTCCTACATTTAAACTTTCACATTTATCATTTATATTAATTTTAATACTGTCATCACAAATGTTTAACAAATATTCTTCAACACCCGTTCCTTCATTGCCCATTATTATAACACTTTTTTTATTTTTTTCCATATCCTTTAACAATATATTTCCATTTGCACTAGCACTATATATTTTATATCCATTATCTTTCATATCATTACAAAATAATTTTAAATCCTTTTTAATTACATTAATATTAAAAATCATACCTTGTGTAGCTCTAATAACCTTTGAATTATATACATCTACAGTGTTACAATCTACAACAATAGTAGATAAATTAAAACCAATAGCACTTCTAATAATAGTACCAAAATTACCTGGATCTTGAACATTATTTAATACTAATATATTATTATCATAATCTTCAATCATATCTTTATATTTACATATTCCAATATATTCACTACTATTACTTAATTCTGATATTTTATTCATTACTTCATTAGTTACATCAATTGTTTCAATATCAAAATTACTATTTATAGATTCTAATTTAATTAACTTAACCAGCAAACCACTTTTATAAGCTTCACTTACTAAATGATATCCTTCTACAATAAATTGATTAACTAAGTCTCTATACTTCTTATCTCTTAGCTTAACTATATCTTTTACTAACTCATTACTCAAAGAACTTATTACCATTCTTTCATCTCCTTTTTAACCTTCTTATATTCAGGACAATATTCACTAACTTTATTCCAAAAATCAGATGAATGATCAAAATATATAAAATGACACAATTCATGAATAATAACATAATCAATATATTTTACATCCATCTTAATCAGCTCACTATTAATAGTAATACTATTAGACTTCTTATTGCATACTCCATATCTACTCTTCATACTTCTAACTTTTAATACTGGATAAGGAATAGTATCTATAAACTTACAATAAATAAAATCCAATCTTTCTTTAAAATAATCAATAGCTAACATCTTATAATAATCATTTAACTTAGAAATATCTTTAATATATAACTTATTATTAAACACTTCAGGATATCTTTGATTAGATACACATACTATATCTACTTCATTACCCAAATACATATTCTTATCACTATTTATCTTTTTCTTATTCATAATATTGATCATATTTTTAATATCATCAATATTATCATTAATAATTTTTTTAATTTCAAAATTCATATAATACTTATTAGTATAAACATATATATTTAAATCTTCTTTAACACGAATATATGTCCTTTTATTATTTTTCTTATTAATAATTACTTTATAATCATTTCCATCAATATTTATATACATATACTCACCATT
>JAQVSJ010000015.1:3938-12669 GCA_028700595.1 Bacilli bacterium
TTTACATTAAAACAAACTCATTTGACTTGTTTCAGGCATATCTTTTAATATACCCATAACTCTCATTTTATCAATAATTGTTTGTGACACTTTAGCTCTATTTTGTAAATCTTCAATACTAAAGAAATCTCCTTTAGCTCTTTCTTCTACAATCTTATTAGCAACTGTATCTCCTAATCCATCTAATGATTTAAATGGAGGAATTAATGATTTACCATCTTCATCTATAACAAAGTTTTTAGAATCAGATTTATATAAATCTATATTTTTAAATATATATCCTCTAGCTGTCATTTCTAATGCACTTCTTAATACATCTAATATAGCTACTTCTTTATTAGAAGCTTCATATCCTTTGTTTCTAATTTCTATTATCTTTTCTTTAATACTTCTATTACCTTTAATCATAGTTTCAATATCAAAGTCATTAGCTCTTATTGAAAAGAAAGCAGAATAATAATTAATTGGTTGATAAACTTTAAAATAAGCTACTCTTAAAGCCATCATTACATATGCAGTAGCATGAGCTTTAGGAAACATATATTTAATTCTTCTACAAGATTCTATATACCAATCTGCTATCTTTCCTTCTCTCATTGTTTTATCAAATTTAGACCATCCTTCTGGATCAATAGATGGTTTCCCTTTTCTAACAAATTCCATTATTTTAAATGCATCTATTGGTTTAATTCCATTATAAGATAAATAAGTCATAATATCATCACGACAACCTATTACATCTTTAAATTCAATTACTTTGTTATCTATTAAATCCTTAGCATTATTTAACCATACATCAGTACCATGAGATAAACCAGATACTTTTACTAATTCTCCAAATGTTTTAGGTTTAGTTGATTTCAACATTTCTATTACAAAGTTAGTACCAAATTCTGGAACTCCTAAAGTACCAACTTCACAGTCAATTTGTTCTGGTTTAACATTTAATGCTGAAGTATCAGAAAACAGACTTAATACTTTTTCATCATCAAAAGGTATTTCATTAATATTTAATCCTGATATATCTTGTAACATCTTTAACATAGTAGGATCGTCATGTCCTAATATATCTAATTTTAACACATAATCATGTATAGCATGAAAATCAAAATGAGTTGTATACCAAGAAGCATCTCTATCATCTGCTGGATACTGATATGGTGTAAAGTCAAATACATCCATATAGTTAGGTATTACTACTATTCCTCCAGGATGTTGTCCTGTAGTTCTCTTAACACCAGTACAACCTAATGCTAATCTTTCTATTTCCGCATTTCTAAATATCTTTCCTTTATCTTCTAAATATCCTTTTACAAATCCGAATGCAGTTTTTTGAGCAACAGTACCAATAGTACCTGCTCTATATACATATTCACTACCAAATAATTCTTTAGTATAATTATGTGCTCTAGCTTGATACTCTCCAGAGAAATTTAAATCAATATCTGGTACTTTATCTCCATCAAATCCTAAGAAAGTAGCAAATGGCATGTCTTGTCCTTCTTTACTCATCTTAGTACCACATTCACATATTAAATCAGGTAAATCATAACCAGATGAATATAAAGATCCTAGAGAAACTCCATCTTTCTCAAATATAGACTTCTTACAATTAGGACATAAATAATGTGCTGGTAAAGGATTAACCTCAGTAATACCCATCATAGTAGCTACAAAAGAAGAACCAACTGAACCTCTACTTCCTACTATGTATCCATCATCATTAGATTTTTTAACTAACTTTTGAGCAATTAAATATATAACATCAAAACCATGAGAAATAATACTATCTAATTCTTCTTTAATTCTATCTTCTACTATCTTAGGTAAAGGATTCCCATATACTTCATATACTTTATCATATACCATCTTAGTAGTTTCTTTATCAGAACCTTCAAACACAGGTGTATAAGGTTCTTTCTCATTTTTAATAATCTTAACATCTTCAATCATATCTGCTACTTTATTAGTATTATTAATAACTATATCATTAATATATTTCTTATCTAAAAAATTAAATTCTTCTAACATTTCATTTGTAGTTCTAAAATGAAAACTAGGTATATCAAGTATATCTTTCTTATTTAATGGATGTAATCCACCACCAGGATTCTTTTGATTAATAATTATTTCTCTAAATATTTTATCTTTTTTAGTTAAACAATGACAATCACTTGTTGCTACAACTAACATCTCATTGTCATTAGCAATTCTTATTATTTTTTCAACATGATTTCTTAATTCCATCTCATTATTAAATTCTCCAAGTTGTAATAAATAATCATAATTACTTAGTGGTTGTACTTCAATATAATCATAAAAATCCATTATAGTAATTAATTCATCATCACTAACACTTCTAGCTCTTGTAAATACTTCTCCATTAGCACAAGCACTGCCAATTAATAATCCTTCTCTTAACTGTTCTAACTCACTCTTTAATATCCTTGGAGTCTTTTGTTCATATTTAGTATTAGCATATGATATTAATTTATACAAATTTTTAATACCAACATTATTCTTAACTAAAATAGTTGTATGATACATATTACCAAACTTAAATATGTCTTCTTTAGTCATTAAATTATTTAATTCATTAATACTTCTAATTCCTCTAGCACTAATCTTATTAAGCATTTTATCTAATACAATAGCAGTAGCATAAGCATCATAATCTGCTCTATGATGTGATGTCTCATCAAATTCAACTTCATATCTCTTAGTAACTGCAGATAAATTATGTTTAAATTCATCCGGATTAATTATTCTACTCAATTGCATAGTATCTATAATTACATTATTAAGTTCACCTAAATCATATCTTTTATATACACTAGATAAGAAAGATCTATCAAACTTAGCATTATGAGCTACTAATATATCATTACCAATCCATTTTTTAAAATCAATAACTACATCCTTTTCATTTCTACAATCTTTAACCATTTCATCAGTAATATGAGTAAAATTACTAATTCTTTCTGGTATTTTCCTTCCAGGATTTATTAATTCATCAAACTTATCTATTACTTCTCCATTTTGAATTTTAACAGCACCAATTTCAATTAATGCATCTCCACTTGTAGCATTAAAACCTGTAGTTTCAACATCAAAAACACAGTAAATAGTATTATCTATAAGTACATCTGTATTTCCAATAACTACATCAACTTCATCATTAATTATATTTAATTCAGCACCATAAATAATCTTTATATCTCCACCATTTTTCCTAATAGATTTTTGAGTATTATAAGCATCAGGAAAAGCTTGTACACAATTATGATCAGTTATAGCTATAGCTTTATGACCATATTCATAAGCTTTCTTTATTAAATTAGATGCATCAATTACACCATCCATTTGACTCATAAAAGTATGAGCATGTAACTCAACTCTTTTATCTTTACAAGTATCCTCTATAACTTCATCCTTACTATCTATTTCATTAACATCTCTAACATTTAAAACTATATCTTTAGAATATTGATCATTCTTAGTATATCCACCAATCCTATACCACTTGCCTACTTTAACCTTACTTTTCAAAGCATTAAACTCATCTTCATTTTTGCTAAAAATCTTGCAAAACAAACTATCAGTATAATCAGTTACCTTTAATGTTAGAATTTTAAAATTACTTTTAGAAGAACTAAATTCATCTATAGCAAAAACCAGACCTTCAATAACTACATTATTGTCTTCATTAATAATATCCCTAATATCATAATTCTTTTTCTTAGTAATAACAGTACCAAATACAATATTAGATACCGGTTTAACTACTTTAACATTTCCAGTTTCCTTTTTAATTTCTTCTTTAATTTTATTACCATTTTCAATATTAATTATTGACTTAATCTTTAAATCAAATCCACATCTTTTAAATCCTTCATTAAAATCTTCAAAATATTTATTAAATTTCATTTCTTCAACTTTATTATCAAATTCAATAACAATATTATTATTATCTATATATATATTATTATCCTTTAATACTTCTAGTGATTTCTTTTTTAAATTATTAATTATATTTAAAAAATAATCTTTAACCATATCATTATTAGTATTTGAATATATAAAAGTTGCATAAACATTATCTATTTCCTTAAAACATTTAATTAATAAACTATTAAACTTATTATATAAATCTATATCTAACATATCATTTAATTCTATTATAAAATGCCATTCTTTTTTCTTCTCATTAATCTTTAATTTTTTAATTTTCCCTTCATTAAAAAAAGAATAATATTCATTTTCTAAATTAATCTTTTCTAATAATAATTTTAATTTATCGTGCATATTATCACCTTCTTATTACTTATATAAAAATTATAACACAATTAAAAAAAGTAGTCATTAATTTGACTACTATTAAACTTATAATACTTTATATTGCAATTATATATGTAAACTAATTTCTAAATTATTTCTTCTACTTTCATAAAATTAGTATTCTTATTATTTTTAAATGGAAATCCTCCAGTAATAATAATTTTATCTTCCTTTTCTAATTCAAGCATTTTCTTACTTATTTTCAATGCTTCATCTACTATTTGATCAGTACTCTTAAATACACTTACTAATACCGGTATAACTCCCCAATTTAAAGATAAACTAGTTGCTACTTTCTTATTAGGCGTTGGTGCTATTATTATACAACTAGGTCTAAATGCACTAACTTTCTTAGCAGTAAAACCTGATAAAGTAGATGCTACTATTGCTTTAGCTTTTAATATATTTGCAGTTTCTACAACACTATAAGATATAGATGAAGTTAAATCATCTTTTCTAGTGTTACAATGTACATTCAATAATTGTTCATAATCAATAGATTGTTCTGTAGCTTCAATAATATTTTTCATAGTTATAACAGTATTAACTGGGTTTTCTCCAATAGCAGTTTCTCCACTTAACATAAGAGCATCAACACCATCTAATACAGCGTTAGATACATCAGATACCTCTGCTCTAGTAGGTCTATTCTTATGTTCCATAGAAGACAACATCTCAGTTGCTACAATACTAATTTTACTTTTTAAATAAGTTTCTTTAACAATCTTTTTTTGAATCATTGGCACTGTTTCTAGTTCTAATTCAACACCAAGATCTCCTCTAGCTACCATAACTCCATCACTAACTTTAATAATATTATCTATATCATCTAATGCACTCTTGCATTCAATCTTAGATATTATTTGCATATGTTCATCTCTTAAACCAATTAACAAATCATTAACATCTAATACATCATTAGAACTTCTTACAAAAGATAATGCTACAAAATCAGCAGATAATGAGGACGCAAAAGCAATATCTTCTTCATCTTCTTTTGATAAAAATTCCATATTTAAATCAACATCAGGTATATTTACACTCTTATTATTAAATAATTTACAATTATTTAATACTTTACACGTTAAATTACAATCAGTAACTTCCATTACTAATAGTTCTACTAATCCGTCATCAATTAATAATCTATTTCCAACACTTACCTCTTTACATATATTTTTATATGTAATATGAAACATATTTTCTTCTTCTAAAAAATCACTAGTTGTTAATATAATTGTGTTTTCTTTATACAAATTAACATATCCATTAGCAATACCATTAACTCTTATTTCAGGTCCTTTAGTATCTATTAATATACCAGTATTTGTATTTAGTTCTTTATCTATTTTTTTAATAATTTTAACTAATTTCTCAGTTAATTCTCTACTTGAATGAGATAAATTAATTCTAAAAACATCTACTCCATTTTTAATCATATCCATTATTACTTCTTTATTATTAGAAGATGGACCTAGTGTAGCTATAATCTTTGTTTTTTTCATAATATCACCTACTATAAAAATTATAACACGATTTAGTTAAATTAACCACAAATTAAATCACACAAAGTAGTCTTCCTACATTCATTAGATATATTGTTTACTCCTTTTTCTAAAGCTTCTGGTTCTCCTATCAATATTAATAAATTCTTAGTCCTAGTTACAGCAGTATAAACTAACTTTCTATATAACATTCTTTGAAAAGATAAATCCATAGGTAATATAACACAATCAAATTCACTACCTTGTGCTTTATGAATACTTATAGCATAGCCTAACTTAACATTCTCAAAATCACTCTTAGTATATTCTACTAACTCACCATCAAAATCAATAATAATTTTATTATTATCCTTCTCATCACCAATATGTTTAATAATACCTATATCTCCATTAGATACATCATAATCACTTATATTCTTAGTTTGTAATATTTTATCTTTCTCTCTAAATATTACACCATTATATTCAAATTCTTTCTTATTACTACTCTTCTTATTAAATACTTCTTGTAACTTATTATTAATATTATCTATACCATTAATGCCTCTATACATAGGTATTAATACTTGAATATCTTTATAAGAATAGTCTTTATTAATTGCTTTCTTACATACTTCAATAATCATATTTTCAATATTAAATTTATTACACTTAATAAAACTATAATCTGATCTCTTACTTAAGTAATCAGTTAAATTACCATCCTTAATCTCATTAGCAAAATTAACTATATAAGAATCTTCTTTTTGTCTATATAATTCACTTAATTCAATTAGTGGTACTTTACTACACTTAATTAAATCCTTTAATATTTCTCCTGGTAATATACTAGGTAATTGATTATAGTCACCAACCAATATTATCTTAATAGATTTACTTAATCCTTCTAATAAACTTCTAAACAAAAACATATCAATCATACTACATTCATCTATTATTATAAATTTAGCATCGCTTAAATTATCTTTATTTATTCCAAAATCATTAGTTTCTTTATTATATTTTAAAAACCTATGTATAGTACTAGCTTTAAATCCAGTAGCTTCTTTTATTCTCTTAGCTGCTCTTCCAGTTGGTGCTAGCAAAACAATAGAATCAAACAAACATTCTTCTGATATACAATTAATATTTTTATATAATTCAACTATACCTTTAATAATAGTAGTTTTACCAGTACCTGGTCCTCCAGTAATAATAGTTAAATTATTTTCAATACTTGATATTACAGCTTTTCTTTGCATATCATTATATTTAATATTAAACACTTTTTCTAACATATCAATATAATTATCTACATTTCTAGATTCACCACATTTAATTAATTCATTAATTCTATTAGCAATATATAACTCACATTCATAAAAATCTCTAATATAATATTTCTCATCTACAATAACTACTTTGCCTTCTTTATTTAAAGAAAATAAATAATTTTCAATAGATTTAATATCCATATCATAACCAACTACATCACATATTCTTAAATATATATCTTCACTATTAACATAAGTACTTCCAGTAGACATACAAAAATCATATATACAGTAAATAATACTAGCATTAATTCTTCTAATATCATTTAATTCAATATTCATAGAAATTGCTACTTTATCTACAGTTAGAAATCCTATATCATTAACACATTCAACAACCTTATATATATTATCATTAATCATATCCAAAGTATTATTTTTAAATACCTTATATATTTTAGTAGCTTCATTAAATGTAAATCCAATATCTTGTAAATATATAACAGTCTTATAACTTTCTCTTTCTTGCAATAATATATCATATATACCATTAGCTCTTTTACTTGTCATTCCGGGTACTAATAATAAACTGTTATTATTTTCAATAATAATATCTAATGCTTTGTCACCGAGAGTATCTACTATTTTAATTGCAGTTTTAATACCAACTTTAGGAAACAAACCAGAAGAAAGAAATGCTACAATAGCATTTCTTCCTTCTGGAATAATCTTTTCATAATTATTAACTTTAAATTGATTCCCATATTTAGGATGTTCAATAAAATTACCATAAAATAAATAACTATTATCTTTTAATAATTCAATAAATTCACCAGAAAAAGTAATAACAGTATTATCATATTCAGAAAAGGACTCCAATACCTTAGCAGTCCCTACCATAAATCCTTTATCACTCTTAAAAAATATATCTACAACACTAACCTTTAACTGCATATATTCTCCTGCTTTAACTTAACAATAGTACATCCATCATTATAATAATATAATTTATAATCTTCAACATATTCACTATATTTCAATACATCATTTACTACATTCCTAATTATATTAGCTCCTTTACCATGAATAACAACACAATGTTTTTCTTTACTTTTAAAACAATCATATATAAAATCCTTAACAAGAACATTAGCAATATCAGATACTTCTCCATGCAAATCAATAGACTTTAAATTATCTATTCCAATTATATCACTAAACATATTTCATTACTTCTTCTAAACTAGGAACAGAATTTCTAGCACCTACCTTAGTAGTAGATAATGCTCCAGTTACATTACTAATCTTAATAGTCTTATCCATATCAAAACCATTAATTAAGCAATAAACAAATGCTCCATGAAAATAATCCCCAGCTCCTGTAGAATCCTTAACAGATACCTTAATACTAGGCATAACAATAATATTATTCCCATTCTTATATAAAGATCCTTTTTCTTCTAAAGTAATAACTACATTCTTAAAATCACTACTCATCTTACTATATATATTCTTAATACTTTCTACATCAGAAAAATCAATATTAATACCAGTATAACTTTCAGCAAATTCTCTAGAACATACCACATAATCAACCTTCTTAGCCAATTCAACTACATTAGGTATATTTCTTCC
>JAQVSJ010000037.1 GCA_028700595.1 Bacilli bacterium
TTGACCTTCAGGTGTTTTAACTATTCTAATTAATTGAGATTTTTCTAATCTTTCTCTTGTTATTATACAACTTCTCATAGGTATTTTTTTACTCATAAAACCTCCTATTCAAATCTTAAATTAATTCCTTCTTCTTTTAACTCTTCAGGTGTTTTAATAT
This sequence comes from Bacilli bacterium, assembly GCA_028700595.1. Classification (GTDB taxonomy): domain Bacteria; phylum Bacillota_I; class Bacilli_A; order RF39; family UBA660; genus JAQVSJ01. Next base: position 161 of record JAQVSJ010000037.1, read on the forward strand.
CTAATTTATACTTAGTTAACCTAGCTGCTAATCTAACATTTTGTCCTTTTTTACCAATAGCTAACGATAATTGTTCTCCTTCAGCAACAACAATTGCTTGACCATGCTTATCATCAGTAATTATTACATTGACATCTTTTGCAGGATTTAATGCATTTTTAATAAACTTAGCTGGATCCTTGTCATATAAAACTATATCTAATTTTTCCCCACCTAATTCTTTAACTATACTCAATATTCTGCTGCTCTTTTCTCCAATACATGCTCCTACAGCATCTACTTTAGAATTCTCAGAATAAACTGCAATCTTACTTCTACTTCCTGCTTCCCTAACTACACCATGTAATGTAATTATTCCTTCTTTTAACTCAGGAATTTGATTTTCTAATAGTCTTTTTAAAAATCCATAATGAGTTCTTGATAATAAAATTAAAGGTCCCTTACCAGTATCCTCGATTTTAGTTGCATAAACTTTAATACTTGATCCCATTTTAATTTCTTCACCAGGAATCAACTCAGCTTTTGGAAGTATTCCATGAGCTCTTCCTAAATCAATAAAATAATTATTAGCATCTTCTCTAGATACTATTCCTACCAACAATTCATCTTCTTTGCCATTGAATTCATCCATAATACTTGTTCTTTCAGCTTCTCTTATCTTTTGAGTTAATACTTGTTTTGCAGTTGAAGTAGCTACTCTACCAAAATCTTTTGGAGTCACTTCTTCTTCAATTACATCTCCAACTTTAGCATCTTTTTTCATATCTTTAGCATCTTTTAAAAGTATTAATGAATCAATATCAACAGAACAATCTTCTTCACTTTCTTCAATTTTATTCACAACATTATATATGCTGAAAACCTTAATTTCTCCAGTATCTCTATTAATATCTACTCTAACATTTGTTTTAGAATCAAAATTTTTCTTATAAGCAGAACATAACGCTAATTCCATAGCATTAAATACTATCTCCTTATCTATTTGTTTTTCTTTCGCTAATACATCTAATGCCTCTATAAATGCTTTCCCATCCATTTTAATCTTCCTCCTTAACTTTTGAACAAACATCTAATATATATGATTCTTCAATAAAATCAATCTTATCTAATAAAGGATCAATAATTTTATTTACTTCAATACAATCATCTAAATTAATATAACCATCTTTATCAACAATTATTCTTAAATAATTAATATTATCTTCTTTAATATATTTAACGTCATGTAATATTATTCCAGTTTTTTCTATATCAATTTTAATAATATCTTTAACTCTTTTTTCAATATCCATATTACTCCTCCTTTAGACATACAAAGAGTGGATCATTGATCCACTCTTCTTGCTGATGTACACATTATAACATATAATAATTAAAAATAATAGATTTATTCGTGTTATTATTGATATAATTATTAAGGAGGAATTATGAATATAAAAACAATAGCAAAAAGTATATTTGTAATATTACTATATTACATCTTTTATGAAATAATGATAAAAGTAATGTCCTTAATAGGATTAAACATAAGTGATTTTAGTTCATTACAAAAAATAATTACATTTACTATATTTGATATATTATTAATAATTTCATTGTATTTTATATATAAAAAAGATTTAAAAAAAGAATTTCTATTATTTAAAAATAACTTTAAAGAGTTTGTTGAAAAATATACTAAATATTGGTTGTTAGGAATAGTATTAATGAGTATAATTAATTCTATAATAATGTTTATTACTCCATCAGATGTTGCAAATAATGAGGAATTAGTTAGAGGATTAATAGATAAATTCCCATTATATGGATTTTTCTCAGCTGTTTTAGTAGCACCTTTTGTTGAAGAAATAGTATTTAGAAAAACATTTAAAGATATAATAAAAAATAAATATTTATTATTAATAATATGTGGTTTAACGTTTGGCACAATACACGTAATAGAATCTTATACAAAAATAACAGATTTATTATATATATTCTCTTATGGAGTTTTCGGATCTGTATTTGCATATATATACTATAAAACAAATACAGTTTTTACATCAATGTTCTTTCACTTTATTCACAATATAATGTTAGTATTAATATACTTTGTTTCAAATATAATTTGAGGTTAATATGAAAAAGGAAAAAAAGAAAATGATTTGGATTAAAATTTTAACAATTTTATTATTATTCTTATTAGTTATACTATATGCCATATTCATTGGTACAAAGGGATTAAATATAAAAGAATATAAAATTATAAATCAATCCCTACCAACATCTTATTATGGATTAAAAATAGTACACTTTTCAGATCTTCATTATGGAAGAACTATAAAAGAAAAAGAACTAATTAATTTGATAAACAAAATTAATTTAACAAAACCAGATGTTGTAGTATTTACTGGTGATTTAGTTGATAAAGATTGTGTCCTTACTGAAGAAGTAAAATCACAGTTAGAAAACAATTTAAAAAATATTAAAAGTACATATGGAAACTATTATATAAAAGGAAACCATGATACATACTTTAATAGCTATGAATTAATAATGAATAATAGTAATTTTATAAATTTAAATAATAATTATGATATAATTACCAACATGAATAAAGATAAAATATTTATTGGTGGAGCATTTACTTATAATGATAAAGAACCAGAAATAGATATTGTTACAGATCACTTAAAAGATAATGAATATGATTATAAAATCTTAATAATGCATATGCCTGATAGCGTTAGTTGTTTAAAAAATGAATATAACTTAATACTTGCAGGACATTCTCATAATGGACAAGTTAGATTACCATTAATAGGTGCGTTAATAAAAGCTGATGGTGCTAAAAAATATTATAAAGAATATTATAAGATAAATAATACTGATTTATATATATCTTCTGGTTTAGGAACATCAAACATAAATATTAGATTATTTAACAAACCATCATTTAATTTGTATAGAATTGTTAACAAATAATCAAAAGAATGGTATAATT
>JAQVSJ010000016.1:0-4390 GCA_028700595.1 Bacilli bacterium
CTTCTTCCTTTTTCAACTGCAATCTTAACCATTTCTCCTACACCTGTTTGATCTAATTTAGCAAATGGATCTGATTCAAATATATTTTTTGAATAATATTCTCCTAAGAATTTTCCTGCATCATCTCTAGAAAATCCATATGTCATTTGTGTTAAATCGTTTGTACCAAATGAGAAGAATTCTGCTTCTTCTGCTATCTTATCTGCAGTTATTGCTGCTCTTGGTATTTCTATCATTGTACCTATATGATATTTTAAATCAATATTATTTTCTTTAATTATTGAATCTGCTGTTTCACATACTATATCTTTAACAAATTTTAATTCTTTAACTTCACATACTAAAGGTATCATAATTTCAGGAACTACATTTAATCCTTCTTTATTAACATTAATAGCTGCTTCTATTACTGCTCTTGTTTGCATTACAGCTATTTCTGGATAAGTAACTGCTAATCTACATCCTCTATGTCCCATCATTGGATTAAATTCATGTAATGATTTAACAGTTTCATCTAATTCTTCATATGTTATATTTAATGCTTTAGCTAAATCTTCTTTTTCCTCTTTTGTATGAGGCAAGAATTCATGTAAAGGTGGATCTAAGTAACGAATAGTTACCGGGAATCCTTTCATAACTCTAAATAAAGATTCAAAGTCTGTTCTTTGCATTGGTAATATTTTATTTAATGCTTCTTCTCTTTGTTCTTTAGTTTTAGAAGTAATCATTTGTCTCATAGCAAATATTCTATCAGCTTGAAAGAACATATGCTCTGTTCTACATAAACCAATACCTTCTGCTCCAAATTTAACTGCTTGTTCTGCATCTTTAGGAGTATCAGCATTTGTTCTTACTTTTAATGTTCTAACTTCATCAGCCCACGACATAAATGTTTTAAAATCTCCACTTATTTCTGGATCTACTGTTTTTACTTGTCCATCATAAACATTACCAGTAGAACCATCTAAACTAATGAAATCTCCTTCATTATATACTTTACCATCTTTTGTAGTTAATGTTTTAGATTGTTCATCTATTTTTAATTCTCCACAACCACATATACAACATCTTCCCATTCCTCTTGCTACTACTGCTGCATGAGAAGTCATTCCACCTCTTATAGTTAATATACCCCTTGCAGAGTTCATACCTTCTATATCTTCTGGGCTTGTTTCTAATCTAACTAATATTACATCTTTAATTCCAGATTTTCTAGCTTCAACAACTGAATGTGCAGTAAAATATATTTTACCTGTTGCTGCTCCAGGAGAAGCTGCTAAACCAGTTGCAATCACTTTAGCGTTCTTTAATGCTTGTAAATCAAAATTAGGATGTAATAATTGATCTAATTGTTTAGGTTCAACTTTCATAAGAGCTTCCTCTTTAGTTAACATTCCTTCATTAACTAAATCTACTGCTACCTTTAATGCTGCAGCAGCTGTTCTCTTACCATTTCTAGTTTGTAACATAAATAATTTGCCATTTTCAATTGTAAATTCCATATCTTGCATATCTTTATAATGTTTTTCCAATAAATCTGAAATTTCAACAAATTGCTTATATACTTCTGGCATATCTTGTTCAAGTTTAGATATTGGTTCTGGAGTTCTTATACCAGCAACTACATCTTCTCCTTGAGCATTAATTAAATATTCACCATATAATTTCTTTTCTCCAGTTGATGGATTTCTAGTAAATGCTACACCAGTTCCACAATCATTTCCTCTATTACCATATACCATTTCTTGTACATTTACTGCAGTTCCCCAACTACTAGGTATATCATTTAATCTTCTATATACTATTGCTCTTTCATTCATCCATGAACTAAATACCGCTTTAATAGCTTCCATCAATTGTTCAATTGGATTTTGAGGGAAATCAGCACCAGATAATTCTTTATAATTAGCTTTAAATTTTTCTGCCACTTCTTTCATATCATCTGCAGTTAAATCAAGATCATTATTAACACCTTTTTCTTCTTTAATCTTATCAAAATATCTTTCAAAAGATGCTTTAGGATATCCCTTAACTACATCAGAAAACATTTGTATAAATCTTCTATAAGAATCATACGCAAATCTAGGATTATTAGTTGCTTCTGCAAAACCAATAACAACTTCATCATTTAGTCCTAAATTCAATACAGTATCCATCATACCAGGCATACTTGCTCTAGCACCACTTCTAACTGATACTAATAAAGGATTTGATTTGTCTCCCATCTTTTTACCAGTTTTAACTTCTAACTCATTCAATTTAGAAAGAATTTCTTCTTCAATTTCCTTAGTTATAGTTTTATTGTCATCATAATATTTTGTACACGCTTCAGTTGAAATTGTAAATCCTCTTGGTACAGGAAGTCCAATATTAGTCATTTCTGCTAAATTAGCACCCTTCCCACCAAGTAAATCTTTTAATTCTTTTTTTCCTTCTTCAAATGCATAAACATATTTCGTCATTTCTATTATTCCTTTCTTTACTTATGATAGTATACCAAATAAAAATAGTGTATTCAACTGTATATATACATAAATATACAGGTTTTACTTCCTTCTAGCTCTTGGATGTCCTTTTAAATATTCTGTTCTTAATTTTTCATTACTAACATGTGTATATATTTGAGTTGTATTTAAAGAACTGTGTCCTAATAACTCTTGAACAGTAATCATGTCACAACCTTCATTTAATAAATGAGTTGCAAATGTATGTCTTAATGTATGAGGAGTTATATGTTTTTTTAAACAAACTCTTTTTAAAATCTTTTCAACCATATTTTGTACAACTCTAGTTTGTATTTTAGATCCTCTATTATTTACTACTAAATAATCGTGTTCTTTGTTTAACATCAATTTCTTTCTACCATCATTTAAATATATGTCTAATATCTCATCACAATAATCCCCATAAAAAACTATTCTTTCTTTATTACCTTTACCAACAATTCTTATATTTCTTTTTTCAAAATCTATATCGCTAATTTTAATACTACATAATTCAGATAATCTTATTCCAGTAGAATAAAACAACTCAAATATTAACTTATCTCTTTGACCAATTTTATTATCAATCTTAATACTTGAAAATATAATGTTTATGTCTTCATAATTAACGTATTTAGGTAACTTTTTCTCTTTCTTTGGTGATCTAACAAATGAGAATGGATTATTGATTACAATTTCTTTTCTATATAAATAATTATAAAAACTTCTTAATGAACTTAATTTTCTAGATACTGTACTCTTAGAATTATCTTTATCATATAAATATACTAAGTATCTCTTAACATCATCATAAGAAACATTAGAATAATTAATCTTATTTAAACTAATATAATTATTAAATTCTAATATATCCATATAATAACTCTTAATAGTATTTTTACTATAATTTTTTTGATATTCTAAATAATTAATATAATTTTCAATGTCTTTGTTCATATAATCACCATATATATTATATCAAAAAGAAAACGAAATATTTTTTATTTCGTTTTTACTTTATTTTTATCTTTTATATTTTCATTATATTTTTTAGCATGTAAGTACATATTTCTACATTTCAAATAATTTTTACATTCATTAGTTATATCTGTTGCAAAATCAATAAACCCCATAAAAGAATTACCTGATTGTAAAGATTCATCTAATTTTTCAACTTTCTTTCTAAGTGAATTAGTTATTTTACTTCTAGCTATAATATTATTAATATTATAATTTAAAGTGTTATTATCATTAATATTTTTTTTTAATATTTCTTTTAAATTTTCTTTATCAATTTTTTCGCTTTTTACTAAATCCATTATACTATTAGTTAATATTTCCATTTCTTTTTTATTCAAATTTAAAAATGAGAATTGATCTTCTAACTGTTTTTTACTAACAACTTTTAAATAATATTTATCTAATATATTTTTTACAAAATTATCATCACATGCAGCATGAACAATCATTTGCTTCATAGGAACTCTATTACCTTTATTCAACTCAATCATTTCATAATAATCAGATAATATAAAATCATAATTATATGTGTTTCTCATCTTTCTATTATCATATTTTCCTATTTTTATACAGTAATCTGTATTCATTTTTCTTTTTTCGTACTCTCTAATAACTTCATGTGCACTTATTGTTGCACCATGCACATTATCTTTATTTTCACATATTCTATCGATTGAATACATAAGCAATTGCTTTTTAGACACAAAATTAGAAGTAAACTTATCGATTTCTCTCAAAGAATAAGTCATATTATCATATACAATTTCATCTTTATCATGCTTGCCTTTAAAACATTCATAAGGCATATATACTGCTAAAAAATATTCTTTTTGTTCTGCCATAATAACTCCTATTTTATTTTCACATCAGGATTTTCTTTTCCAATT
>JAQVSJ010000016.1:4490-12388 GCA_028700595.1 Bacilli bacterium
TTTTGTCAACTGGTTTTTTATTTGTTTTTTTAATTATACCTTCTATTTTCCTATAATTATTAATAACTTCTTCTTTATCTGGTGCCATTTCAAATAATAAATGTTTATTAAAATTAGTTTTATCTGTTGTTTTTTCTTTTCTTAATAAAAAATCTTTACGATAATATCTCATATATTCATAATATCTTCTTACGACTGTATACTTAGGAGTTCCTCCATCTAATCTAGCCATTTTTATAAAATAATCTGAATAATTTTCACTATACTCAGCATTAGCTTTATTCATAAAATCTTTTTCTTCATTATATCTAGACATCAAAACATAAGATACATAATCTAAATTGTCTTTATATCCGTATTCTTTTAATAAATCTTCTATTACTTTTTCTTTTAAACTATATTTTAATGAACATTGTACTATTTTATTTCTTATATCTTTTTTATGCTCTTCATTAGTAATACCAATTTTTTCAAGCGAAGGAAAAACTAACTCACCAATAAATGCTGTTCTTAAAGCTATTGATGCTCTTTCATTAAAATTATCAAATAAATCAGAATTATGAACAAATCCCAATATATTACTTATCATAGTACCATTATTTTTAATACCTTTATCACCATTTAATAAAATACATCTTCTAATTTCTACTTTCCCTTTAGATACAACTCTTATAAATCTCATGCTTTTACCAAGATCTAAATTTCTGCTATTATAAAAATCAATTATTTGTTTTTTATCAACATAAGTTCCCTCAAGCATATAATCTCTTTTATCAATTTGTTCATACAAAAAACCATATGCTAATTGATTTAATGTCTTAAATCTCATAGTATAATTATCTAATTGTTTTAATGTTTTAAATTTTTTAGTTATATATTGTGAACAATCTTTAGAAATATAAAATTCTTCAGGTAATTCAAATTTCAAATAATATAAGTCTTTTTCCTTCTTCATAATTATCCCCTTAATGGTTAATTATACTATCATCTTTATACTATTATGTCAATTATTATTATCTTCTAATTCTACTAATACTTCTCTTGGCTTAGAACCGTTCTGAGGACCTACTATTCCTCTTTCTTCTAATAAATCTACTATTCTTGCTGCTCTATTATAACCAAGTTTATATCTTCTTTGTAATAAAGATGCACTTGCTTTTTGAGTTTTTATTACAAATTCTACTATTTCATTATATAAAGGATCTTCATATTCATCTTCATCATCTTTATGCATAGTAGTTGTCTCAGAACCAACTAATTCAAATCTTTCATCAAATTGTGCTTTTTGTTGAGAAACAGTATAATCTACCACTTTCTTTATTTCAGAATCAGTTATATAAGCTCCTTGTATACGAACCGGAATATTTTCTCCCATTGGTAAAAATAACATGTCTCCTTTACCAAGAAGCTTTTCAGCTCCCAACATATCTAATATTGTTCTGGAATCTACACTAGAAGAAACTGCAAAAGAAATACGAGATGGAATATTTGATTTAACTAATCCAGTTATTACATCAACAGAAGGTCTTTGTGTTGCAACAATTAGATGTATACCCGCTGCTCTAGCCATTTGTGTAATTCTCAATATAGAATCTTCAACTTCTTTAGCTGCCACCAACATTAAGTCTGCTAATTCATCAATTATTACTACTATGTATGGTAACAATTCTAATTCACCATTCATATTTTTATTTCTTTCATTTACATATGCATTATAATCACTTATATTCTTAGTTTTAGTTTCATTAAAGATACTATATCTTCTTTCCATTTCTACTACCATTTTAGTTAATGCTAGAGAAGCTTTTCTAGGATCAGTTACAACAGGCATTAATAAATGAGGAATACCATTATATATACTCATTTCTACCTTCTTTGGATCTATCAACACCAATTTAACTTCATCAGGAGTTGTTCTAAGAAGAATAGATGTAATTATTGAATTAATACAACAACTCTTACCAGAACCTGTAGCACCAGCTACTAATAAATGAGGTGTATTATTTATTTCCATAAATATAGTTTTACCCATTATGTTTTTTCCTAAAGCAACACACAATTTACTATTATCCATTGAATTAGGAATTTCTTCAATTACTTCTCTTAAAGTTACAATTGTATTTTGAGCATTTGGAAGTTCTATGCCAATAGTATTCTTACCAGGAATTGGCGCTTGAATTCTAACATTTTTAGCTGCTAAAGCTAGAGATATCTCTCTATTAATTCCTAATACTTTGCTTAGTTTAGTTCCTGATTTTAATTCCATTTCATATAAAGTTACTGCAGGACCAACATTTACTCCTACTACTTTTGCAACTACATCAAAATCAGCTAATACCTTCTCTAATCTTTCAACATTATATTTAATATTATGCTTACTTTCATTAACATTAGTTCTTGGTTTATTTTCCAGCAAAGTTTTAAAATTAGGTAATATGTAACTACCACTCTTAGTTATTTTTAATCTTTGCTGTTCAGTTATTTCTGGAGCTTTTCTTTCTACACTACCCAGCTCACTAATATTAGATATTATTTTTTTATGTTCTAGTTCTTTAGTATCTTCTTTAACTATTTCTTTAATCTTTTTATTGAATTTTATATTCTTAGTTTTACTAACAATTAATTTGATAAGATCTATAATTGAAAAATTAAGTACTAATCCTGCACCTAAAACCATAAATACAATAGTTACAATCCTAGCACCAACTACCGATAATAATTTAACAAATAATAATGCAAATGAAGAACCAATTATTCCTCCACCAAAAGCATTAAAATTACCTTTAATAGCTTCCATCATTTGTTCATATGCCATTTTACTAGAATCAAATATATTAAAATCTAAATTATTAGATGTTATGTAATTAATATGTACAAAAGATAATATTCCTATTATAAATACATATACACCTATTAATTTAATATTAAAAAACTTAAAATCATCCTTTTTAACCAACATATATAAACCATATAAAAATATAACAATAAAATTAAATAAAAATAATTTACCAGTCAATAACATTGATACACCAGATAAACTTTTACCTATAATACCAAAATGTTCACTTGTTAACCCTGCTCCTATACCTATAACAGCAATTAACATTAATATAGAACCAACTAACTCTTTATTCTTAGATAAAAAACTTCTCTTTTTATATTTTCTACGTTTTACCATTTTACCACCTCTATTACATATAGATTATAACAAATATATTTAAAAAAAGATATTTATATCATTTAAGCTTTAACTTTATTATAGTGTTTTAATACTTCTTTAGAACTAATGCCTACTATTATTCCAGTAGGGATAGATAATAATAATAAGTAAGGTAAATAATATATTACATTAATATTATTTAAAAATAATATTGCCATTAATACTTGTCCAATACTATGACAAATAGAACCAATAACACTTACACCAATAATTGAAAAATTCATCTTCTTAAATAAATACATAAATATAATACTTAATAATGCACCTGAAAGAGAAAAGAAAAAGACAATACTAAACAATCCAGTTCTTAATAATCCAACTAATAATACCCTTGCAATAGATACATATATTGCTTCTTTAAATGAATACAAATAAAGAACAAATACTATAACAATATTTGCTAAACCTAATTTAACTCCAGGAATAACATTACTAAATATAGGTATCATTCCTTCAATTAAACTTAATACTATTGATAAAGATAAAAGCATAGACAATCTAACTATTTTTCTAGTATCCATAAATCACCTTATTACCGTATCTATTTTATAATCTTCAACTATTTTTATTACAATTTTATTTGGCAAGCATATTATAGGTTCTAACGAAGAAGATACAAATCCCATATTAGAACATATATTATTATTTGATTTTTCTTCCTTTACTCTAATTTTATTATTTAACACTTCTATTACTACATCTCCATTATATCCAGATACTGTATACTCATTGTCTATATTCAAATCAATCTTTTTAATTACTTTATTTTCATAATACACATAAGCATAATCACTAGATTTATTAGAAAATAATAAAAACATTATTATACAAACAAATAATATTACTAATATTAATAACAAATCTTTCTTATTCATATTTGTCATATCCTTCTGATAAATATACTTTATCGTCTATTCCATACCATAAAGCTTCTACTAAATCATTTGAATTAACAAAATAAATACCTTCTTCAATTGGTAACAAAAATAAATAAGTAGACAATATATCTGCATAAGCACTATTTTCAGTAATAACTGATACACCTAAACTAAAATTAGATGGATATAAAGTAACTGGATCTATTATATGATGATACTTTACATCGTCATAAATATAATATCTCTTATAACCACCACTTGTTACTACAGATGTATTATTAGCACTAACAATTTTATATACCAAATAATCTTCATTAGGATTTTCAATTCCAATTTTATATTTATCGTCACTATAATGATTACCCACTTTAACATTTCCACCAGAATTTATTAAATAACTATAATAGCCCATTTCTTCTAATTTATCAGCTACTAATTCAGTAACATATCCTTTAGCATAAGAACCTAAATCTAATTTAACATTATTATATTTAGTATAAACATTATCATTTAAAATAATATCAAAAATAGATATAGATTTAAGATTTTTAAATTCTTCTTCACTAGGTATTCCTTCACCAGAATCCCTATATTTTTTCCACAAATCTAATACATTACCCATAGCAATATTAACTTTACCAGAAGTTAAATAATAAGCATCTAATCCATAAGCTATTACTTCTGCCAATCTATCGTCAATAACTACAGATTGTCCGTCTTCTAAAACATTATTTAAATAATAAACATTATTAACTCCTATATAATCAGTATATCTATCACATAATGCATCATAAACACTATAAATATCATATATCTCATTATATACTTTATCTTTATCTTCAAACTTTAAGTCATATATTTTTATATTAATATAAGTATCCATAAAAAACATATTAAATTGATTATAATCTTTATTACTACATCCAGTAATTAGTAAAAGTATAAATAATACTATTATCTTCTTCATAACACTTCTCCATATAAACTCCATGATTTAGCACATGTTACTTTTACATCTAAAATTTTACCAATACAATTATAATCACATTTAACATTAATTAACTTATTAGTATCAGTATATCCAACATACATATTATCCTTATCACTTTTATTATCAATCAATACAGATACAACTTTATCTAATAATTTTTCATTACTTTCCAAAGAATATTTATTGATCAATTTATTTAAATCACTCAATCTTTCTTCTTTCTCAACAAAACTAACACAATCTTCTATTAATGAAGCTGGTGTACCAAATCTAGGAGAATATATAAATGTATACGCTCCGTCAAATTTACATTTATTTACTAAATCAAGTGTAAACTTGAAATCCTCATCACTTTCATTTGGAAATCCTACTATTATATCTGTTGTTATAGAACACCCTTTTACTCTATTTCTAATATTATTTACTAACTCAATATATTGTTCTCTTGTGTATTTTCTTCCCATAGATTTTAATATGCTATTGCTTCCACTTTGTACGGGAAGATGTATATAAGGAACGATATTTTTTCTATTAACCATTAAATCAATAATTTCTAATTTAAAATCCCAAGGATTACTAGTAACAAACTTAAGTCTTTCAATACCAGTATCACTTACTTCTCTTAATAATTCAGTAAAAGAATATCCTAAATCTTTGCCATATGAATTTACATTTTGTCCTAATAAAGTAACTTCTTTATATCCTTTATTAACTAATTCTTTCACCTCATTAATTATATCTTCTTTCAATCTACTCTTTTCTTTTCCTCTAGTATAAGGAACAATACAATAAGTACAGAAATTATCACAACCATAAGATATATTTACAAAAGCTTTATATTTACTTTCCCTTTTACTTGGCATATCCTCAATAATATAATCAGAATTACTTAAGACTTCAATTATTCTATCATCACCACATTCACTAATTATTCTAGGTAATTCATTTATATTATGTGTGCCAATTACAAAATCAACAAATTTTTTATTATTAATTATCTCCTCAACTACATCCTTTTCTTGAGCCATACAACCACAAAAACCTATAACAATATCTTTACTTTCTTTTAAATTTTTTAATCTACCTAACATACCAAATACTTTATTATGAGCATTTTCCCTTATTGCACAAGTATTTAATAATACTAAATCTGCATCCATGTAATTGTATACTTTTTCATAACCCATTTGTTCTAAAATACCACTTATAGTTTCAGAATCCCTCTCATTCATTTGACATCCATAAGTACGAATAAAATACTTCTTATTTAATCCAATATTAATATATTTATTATCAACTATATAATTTCTAATTATACTAGTTTTACACTTATTTCTTTTCTTAGCATCTAAAAAACTTGGAATTTTCATATTTCACCTCGAACAATATAATTATAACATATTAATTTTTAGATTTCTTAACACAAACAGCATAATTAATTACAGTATTACCGTATTTAGAATTAATACTATCAATTACCTTTTCTAATTTTTCTTCTTTCTTCTTATCAAATTTATCAAACAACGATAACTGAATATCCATTTGCTTACTAAAAGATGTTAAACTAACACCCACTAATCTAATATTTTCATTTCTATATAATTTATCTAATAATAACAAACATTCTTTATATATATCATTAGTAATATTAGTACAGTTAATCATCTTCTTTTGACAAGAATAATGCTCAAAACTACTATTTTTTAAAACTAGAGAAACAACTTGTGAATAAACATCCATACTTCTAAGTTTTACACATAATTCATTAACTAAATCTATTAATACAACTTTAACTTCATCTTTACTATTTAAATCCTTAGGATAAGTTTTAGAAATACTTATTCCTTTATTTTCAACCGGAATATCTATAACTTCACTATCATCTACTCCATTAGCATAATCTTTCATCATATATGCTTGATTTTTAAATGTTTTTTCCAGTTTAAACAAATCATAATTAGCTAAATCTCCAATAGTATTTATATCAAAACAGCTTAATTTCTTTACGGTTTCCCTACCTATCATATATAAATCAGAAACAGGCAAATTCCACATCTTATCTTTAACTTCATCCATAAATAAAGTATGTACCTTATTAGGTTTAGAAAAGTCAGATGCCATCTTAGCACATAACTTATTATTACCTATTCCTATATTAACAGTCCATCCATATTTATTTTTAATTTCTTCTCTCATCTTATTAGCTAATTCAATTGGATCACCAAACAATCTTTCCATACCAGTATAATCAATATAACATTCATCAATAGATGCTCTTTCAACTTTTGGTGAATAATTTAATAAATAATTATATAAATTATTAGATTCTCTTTCATATATATCAAAATGAGGAGGATATATTTTTAATTGTTTACATTTTTTTAAAGCATTATAAATAGATTCTCCTGTTAATATTCCATATTTTTTAGATGGTATAGATTTTGCTAATACAACCCCATGTCTACTTAATTGATCTCCACCTATTACAGATGGTATATTTCTAATATCAATAGAATATCCTTTATTAAGCATATCTACTGCTTCCCAAGATAAAAACGCACTATTAACATCAATATGCATAATTATTCTCATAAGCATCACCATTAATATTATACCACGAACAATTGTTTGTAAAATAAAAAACTAACAAAGTTAGTTTTATTTTAAATGGCGGAGCAGGAGAGATTTGAACTCTCGCACCAGTTTCCCGGTCTACGCCCTTAGCAGAGGCGTCTCTTCAGCCACTTGAGTACTGCTCCATAAATAACAAAGTAATTATAACAAAAAAGAATACTTTACTCAATAAAAA
>JAQVSJ010000038.1 GCA_028700595.1 Bacilli bacterium
AATCATCTAATATTTCATTAACTACAATAACTTGATCATCTGTTAATTCAAATGGTAATTTATTAATAAAATCTTTAATAATACTTAAATCTATATTCTTACTACTTTTATTATCTTCTTTCTTTCTATTATTAATTAAATTATTTATTTTTAACATAAATAAAAATAATTCTTCATATTTTAATCTCAATAATGATTTATTTAAATTAATAGTATTACTAGGATTATGTAATTCATATATAGCTTTATACTTATCAATAAAATTATATTTATCTATAATATTATTAGGTATGTAATCTATCGGTTTATAATTATTTAGTGCAATCTTAATAACATTAGATATTACTGCTCTCTTTAAATTAGTAGTAGTTCTATATATGGGTATTATTTTCTTATCATCACCTAATTTACTAAATAATATTTGATTAGCAATAATACAATTATTCTTTTTATCATATTTCCCTATAATAGTTAATATTCTACCTACTGTTATATTTTTATACATAAAAGCTCTATTAAATATATTTATCTTTAATATCCTATTTCCAGTATTTATACTGAACATCATCTTATTTAAATTTCTAAATCTATTAACTATAGGTAAAGATTCTACCACTCCATCTATAATAATCTTATCATCTTGATTTAATATATTTATATTACTCTTTTCTAATACTTCATATCTAAATGGATAATGAGATACTAAAGAATGAATATCATTTATATTCAATTTATTAAGATATTGTAATGTTTTAGGACCTATTCCTTTAATTTTATCTAAATCATTCATAGTATCACTCCAATTATATTATATCAAAATATATTGAAAAAGGTTGACATTTCCATATTTATCAGTATTATATACATTGCTATTTCATTTATTTGAATTAGCAAGCTAGTATCACACTAGCCAACCCCTTTTTATTCTTTTTGAGACTGTTCCCTCAGGGGGTCAGTCTCTAATATTAAAACAAAAGAAACAATTAATGTTGTTTCTTTTTTATATTCATATATTCATTTAATATTCCATATACTTCATTATTAATATCTTCAATTGTTCTAATACTATCATTACTTATACAATTAATAGTTTTATATTTATACATATTAGATATTTCTATATATGCTTTTTCAGCATTCATTAAATGCTCTTCATTAAGTTCATGTTCATCTATTTCAGTTCTACCTTTTTTCAATATTTCAGCATACTTATGAGGCATATATAAGAATATAGTTAATTCTGGTTTTGGTAAATTTAATAATCCATATTCTAAAGTATCTAACCATTTATACATCTTAATTCTTTCATTATAATCTTTAATTTTACCACCTTGATGTGCCATATTAGAATCAGTATATCTATCTAATATAACTACATCATTATCATCTATAGCTTCTCTAATCTTATAAGAATTATAATATCTATCTGCTGCAAAGTATAAAGATGCTACTTTAGCATCTACATTAGCTGCTCCTTCTTTAAAATATCCATCACATATACTATGTTTTCCTAAATATGGTCCTCCTACTATTTTTCCAGTTGGTGTATCATACATAGGAAAAGATAACTTACATACTTTATATCCTTCTTCTTTTAATCTATTTAATAATAACTCAGTTTGAGTTCCTTTTCCAGAACAATCAGTACCTTCAATATTTACTAAGATGCCTTGCATAGTCCCTCCTATCAATTTCTATATTCAGTATTTGATCAATTCTACTTATTTTAGGATAGTCACTTTCTTTATCAGTAGTACCAAATTTAATTGATATTCCACCAGCATTATGCCATTCATCTAAGTTATGTGCATAATCATCTATTAATATTGAATTGTTAATATTATCAAAAAAATTATTCTTTTTAATAGTCTTTGGTACACCTATAACTTCTAAATTAGGTATATATGAATTAATATATTCCTTTTTAACTTTAATTTCTTTTTCTGAGTTAACATGAGTAAGAACTTTTACATCATCATATCTACCAGATTTAATTACTCTCTTAATACATTCAATACTATCATTAAGTTGAGGAGTAGTTTCAACTACTCTTTTCCAATCTAGTTTAGAAAAGAATTCTCTTATTTCTAAAGCATTAGTTAAATCAACATTATTGTCTATTAAAGCTTTATTTAATACTGGTATTGTATCCAATATTACTCCATCAAAATCAATATATAAAGTCATCATTTCACATCCATTCTATCAAACGTTATATTCTTTATTAATCCCTCTCTTATATCTCTTATAACTAGATTATATACCTTTTCATAATCTATCTCACCTTTTCTTAATAAACATCCTCTTTTAGTACCAATAACATCTAAAGTTTCAACAATATCATCAATACTATTAACACCATATCTATCATATAACTTATCAGGATAATAATTATATAGTTTGCTTAATATATGTATTGCTACCTTATCCATTCTTAAATTATTTTCTTTAATAGATGATACTGCTGCTAGATTATAAGCAATCTCTTCATTATCTAGTTTAGGCCATAATATACCAGGAGTATCTAATATTTCAACATCATCACTTATTCTTATCCAACTAAGATTCTTAGTTATACCAGGCATATTACCTACCTTAGTAGCTCTCTTATTAACTAATCTATTTACTAAAGTAGATTTACCAGCATTAGGTATTCCTATAATTAAAGCTCTATATCTTCTAGTCTTCATACCTTTTTCAATTCTAGAAGCATCTAATTTCTTTAACATATTCTTAGTCTCTTTAATAACAATATCTACTTTATCACATAATAAATCTAAAGTAATTACTATATATCCTTTTTTCTTATAGTAATCTATAAACTTATGTGTTTCTTCCTTATCACACATATCATACTTAGTCATAATAATTATTCTAGGTTTATCTTTAATAACATTATCTATATCTTTAATCTTAGAAGATAAAGGAATTCTAGCATCTATTACTTCATATACAATATCAATAAGATTAATATTTTCTTTTATTAATCTCTTTGTTTTAGCCATATGACCAGGATACCA
>JAQVSJ010000039.1 GCA_028700595.1 Bacilli bacterium
GAGAAAAAGATACAAGTATATTTGAATCAATTGAAGATAAGAAGTTGATGGAATTTAAAGAAATGATTTTAGATATAAAGAAAGAATCTGAATCAAAAACATTAACTCAATTAGTTGATTATATATTTATAAAAACTCATATTAAAGATGAATATATGAGTGATAAAATAGAGAATGGTGATTCTAAAATTGAAAACTTAGAAGAATTTAAGTCTATTACAAAGAATTTTGAAAGAGAATCCGGTAATGCTTCTTTAGAAGATTTTCTATTAGAAACATCATTAATAAGTGATGTAAACGAGAATAATAACGATGAAGATAGAGTTTCTTTAATGACCATTCATTCTGTAAAAGGATTAGAATTTGAAGTTGTATTTATTTCTGGTCTTGAAGAAGGATTGTTCCCTCATATTAATTCTTTGAATGAAAAAGAAGGTTTAGAAGAAGAAAGAAGATTATTCTATGTTGCTATAACAAGAGCTAAGAAGTTAATATATTTATTTAATACTAAAATGAGAATGATATTTGGTAGAACTAATATTAGTAGTCCAAGCAGATTTATTAGTGAAATAGATGTAGATGATATTGAATCTAATAATTGTGAAATGAAAAGCTTTAATAGAAATAATATGTTTATAGATGAAGAGATTGATTATAAAATAGGTGATCATATTGAACATGATGTATTTGGTAAGGGAATAGTTGTATCTGTTCAAGATGAAGAAATTTCAATAGCATTTTCTAGTAAATATGGAATAAAAACTTTAATGAAAAGGCATAAAAGTATTAGGAAATCAAAGTAATATCTTTGATTTTTTGATATAATATTAATAGGTGATATTATGGATAGAATTAATGAATTAATTAAGTTGATAGAAGAAGCAAACTATAATTACTATTATTTAGATAAACCTACAATTAGTGATCAAGAATATGATAGATATATGCAAGAATTAATAAGATTAGAGCAAAAGTATCCACAATATAAAAAAGAGGATAGTCCTACGGTAAGAGTTGGGGGCATTGTTTTAGAAGAGTTTGAAAAAACAACTCATAATATACCTATGTTAAGTATTAGTAATGTATTTAATGAAGAAGATATTAGAAATTTTGATTTAAAAATTAAAAAAGAAAATATTAATCCAGAATATGTATGTGAGTTAAAGATAGATGGATTAGCAATATCTTTGACATATAAAAACGGGTTATTAGTAAGAGGAGCAACAAGGGGAGATGGATTAATAGGAGAAGATGTTACTAATAATATAAAAACAATTAATTCTATTCCGCTTAAATTGAATCAAAATATTGATATTGAAGTTCGTGGTGAAGTATATATGAGTAAGAAAGTATTTACTGAGCTTAATAAGAATAGAAAAGATAAGTTTATGAATACTAGAAATGCTGCTGCAGGAAGTATTAGACAATTGGATTCTAAAATATGTAAGAGTAGAAAATTAGATTGTTTTATATATCATTTACCAAATCCGTTGGATTATGATATTAATACACATCATGAAGCATTAGAGTTTATGAAATCACTTGGATTTATTGTAAATGATAATAATAAGTATTTAAAAAATATTGATGAAGTAATTGAATTTATTAATAATTATACTAAGAAAAGAAAAGAGTTACCTTATGAGATAGATGGTATTGTTATTAAATTAAATAAAATTAATGATCAGCAAAAACTTGGAAACACTTCTAGGTATCCAAAGTGGTTAACAGCATATAAGTTTCCTGCTGAAGAGATAACTACTAGATTAAAAGATATAGTGTTTACTGTTGGAAGAACTGGTAAAGTGGTACCAAATGCTGTTTTAGAACCCGTCTTAATACAAGGTTCAATAGTGAGTAGAGCAACTTTGCATAATGAGAAATTTATATTAGATAAAGATATTAGAATTAATGATATTGTAAGTGTTGTTAAAGCTGGGGATGTAATACCAGCAGTTGTTGAAGTGAAAAAGGATAGAAGAAGAAATAACAATAAATTTAAAATGATAACTTATTGTCCTATATGCAATTCAAAACTCGTTAAAAAAGAAGAAGCATCTCATTATTGTATAAACGAAAGTTGTGATGCTAGAAAGATTGAGACGCTTATTCATTTTTGTGAAAGAAATGCAATGAATATTGAAGGTTTAGGAGAAAGTATATTAGAAGAATTTTATAATATGGGTTATATAAAAACAATAGATGACATATATTATTTAAGTAAGTATAAAGATGAATTGTCCAATTTATTCGGTTATGGAGAAAAGAGTATAAATAAATTATTAGAATCCATAGAAAATAGTAAGTCTAACTCATTAGAAAGATTGTTATATGGATTAGGAATAAGACAAGTAGGTTTAAAAACTGCAAAAACTCTTGCAAAAAAATATAAGAATATAGATAATTTAATTAATTCAAATGAAGAAGAATTATCTAATATAAGTGATATTGGACCAATAATAATTAATAATATATTAAGTTATTTTAATAATAAAGATAATATTAGATTAATTAACAATTTAAAAAGAAATAATTTAAATATGGAATATATTTCTAAAAATGAAAAGAAAAATGTAAATATTACTGGGAAGACATTTGTGATTACAGGTTCACTATCAATTTCAAGAGAACAAATTAAAGATATTATTGAAGAAAACGGAGGTAAGGTTACAGATTCTGTTACTAATAAGACGGATATATTAATTTTAGGAAAAGATGCAGGTAGTAAATATGAAAAAGCTAAGAAATTAAATAAGGAAATATGGAATGAAGATGTTTTTAAATCAAAAATTTAAATATAGATGCTAAAAGCATCTTTTTTTCTAAAAAAATCTAAGAATTTTTATATTATTTGTGTTAATTTAGGGGAAATTTTTGATTTCTAAAGAAATTAAAAATTAGAAAGGAGGAAATATGACAA
>JAQVSJ010000017.1 GCA_028700595.1 Bacilli bacterium
AGGATATTATGAATTTATTTAGAAAAACATATACTTTAATAAATTTAGATTATTTAAAATATAATATTAATAATATAATTAAAAAATATAATAACTATACTTACTATTTTGGTATAGTGAAAGCTAATGCATATAATCATGGAGATGTTGAAATATCAAAAGAATTAATAAAAAACGGAATTAATTATTTAGGAGTTTCATCATTAGATGAAGCTTTAAATATTAGGAAGAAAATAAAAAAGATTGATATATTAATAATGTCACCAATTGATTATAATCAAATAAAAATAGCTAGTAAGAATAATATTACTATTACTATTAATTCTATAGATTATATAAAAAGTATTGTTAATAGTAAATATAAGATTAGAGTACATATAAAATTAGATACTGGTATGAATAGACTTGGAATAAAAGATAAAAAAGAATTAATTGATACAATTGATTTAATAAAAGGCAATAAAAATATAATTATAGAAGGTTTATATACTCATATGGCTAATGCAGATTCAGAAGATAAAACTTTCTATGAAAAACAAATAAAAAAATTCAATAATATTATTAAAAATATAGATCTAAGCATATTTAAAATAATACATATTGGAAATAGTTCTACATTATTAAACCATAAGAAATTAAAATATATTAATGGTATAAGAATCGGATTAATAATGTATGGAATTAAACCATTTAATACGGATACAATTGATTTAAAACCAATATTATCTCTACATAGTAAAGTAATACAAATTAAAGAAATTAATAAAGATGAATATGTTGGATACAATCTAAATTATAAAGCTAAGAAAAAAGAAAAAATAGCAATTATACCAATTGGATATGCAGATGGAATAATAAGAAAAAATACAAATAGATATGTTGAAATAAATAATAATAAATATAAAATAATTGGTAATATATGTATGGATATGCTAATGATAAGGATTGATAATAAAGTAAAAATAGATGATGATGTAATAATTATAGGCAATAATATAGATTGTAATTATATAGCTAAACATTTAAATACAATTAATTATGAAGTAATATGTTCTATATCAGATAGAGTTCATAAAATATATGTTAAAAATAAAAAAATAATTAAGTCAAAATCCAATAGATTTTCTTAATTATCTTTTTTTATATTTGGTAGCGAGAGAGGGGTTTGAACCCACGACCTATCGGGTATGAACCGATTGCTCTAGCCAACTGAGCTATCTCGCCAAGTAGAACTAATAATATCAAATATTTATTATAATTGCAATATTTAAATACTATTAATTATCATATTCTACATATATATATTTATTTAACCACATTTTTAAATTTTCAGAAGATTCATAATAAATAATATCTTTATTTGAAGCAGCATCTAAATATGAAATAATCTTTCCATCTTTATATATTACTATTGATGGGCAATATTTAATACTTTTATTTATTTTAGTATCTTTAATATTAGAAAATATAACTTTATAAAAACTAATTTTATATTTATTTATGAATTCAATTACATGATTATTTAATTCATAAGAAGTTGAACAAAGTGGATCATAAACAAATACAACAAATGATTGCTTAGTTTCTTCTAATTTTATTAATTCATCGCTATTAATATTAATTAAAGTATTATTTTCATAATATTGTTCATTTAAATAAAATCTTTGTGGTTTATTATAAATTATTATTATAAAAACTATTATTATTAATAATAAAATTGGAATCCAGAAAAACTTCTTCATTAATTTACCTCGTGTAAAATATTAAAATCTATATTATGATAAGTTACTTTCCAAAAATCATAATTTACTTCACCATTTGATGTATTTTTTATTTCTATATTATTATCTCCCTTATAATACCAATGACCACCTGTATTATATATTTTATTTGAATCCCACCCAAGAGAAATTAACATAGATTTCATCATTCCAGAATATCCTCCACCACCACACATAATAAATATATTTTTATTTTTAGGAAAATAATATTCTAAGAATTCCATAGATTCTTCATAATTAGCTATATAATCACCATCATCAGTTAATGTAAATAATGTTTTACCTTGATAAGTATTTCCAACTTCTTCTGGTAATCCTGTAACATTAACTACAAGTGGAAATGGTATAGCTTCAAATCCTTTTATAATTCCTGATAAATAAGAATCTCCACCAATACTTTCGTAATCACCTTCATCAATTAACATTCTCATATCTCGATATACACTGTCAGAACGACCTAAATAATTATCAATTGTTTCTTCATTTATGTTTTTATCTATTCCAAATAATTCACCACGAACACCTTCTGTAATTTCTGGTTTAGGAAGTTTTTTTAATTCATTAAAATGACTATTATTAAATAATAAATATGAAGTTATTACTCCTAAAACAAAAAATATTAAAACAATAAAAACAATCTTTTTATCCTTCATATTATTCTCCTTATATTAAAATTTGGTACCGACCAAGGGACTTGAACCCTTATGATATTACTATCAATGGATTTTGAGTCCATCGCGTCTACCATTCCGCCAGGCCGGCATAAAAAAATATGTAATTAGTATAACATATTTTTTAATTTTGTTTTTTCTTTTTGTCTATTTTAGATCCTATAACACCTATTAAAAAAAGTACTAATAATATTGCTACTCCAAGTAATATATAAAATGTTACATCTTTCATTTCATATCCAAGCACAGTTACATTTAAAAAATTTAATAATCCCTTCATAATTCCTCCTAGTATAATATTATCACAAATAACATAATTAAATCAATTATTCTTTATAAGTAGACATAAATAAGTCTTGATCTTCTTGTTGTTTGCTAATTTCATTAATCTTGGGTAAATCATCTTTTGAAGATAAACCAAAATAATCTAAGAAATCATCTGTAGTTTTATATAATATAGCTTTCCCTATTGTGTTTTCTCTTCCTACTTCTTTTATAAATCCTTTAGCAACTAATTTTCTAACAATATTAGAACTATTTATACCTCTTATTTCTTCTACTTTAATTCTAGTTATTGGTTCATTATAAGCTATAATAGCTAGAGTTTCTAACGCTGCCTGAGATAATGCTCTATTATCTTCTTCTATTAATTTTTTATAATATTCTTTATGCTCTCTTTTAGTAGTTAATTTTAGAGTATTACCTAAATAATCTATTCTTAATCCTCTGGATTCATCTTCATAATCGTTTTTTAAATCTAAAACTAATTTCTTAGATTCTTCTTCATCAATGTTTAATACATTACATATTTGACCAATAGTTAATCCTTCATCTCCAACTACAAATAATAATCCTTCTAGTATTGCCTTCATCCTATACCTCACTCGATTTTATAATAATGTTTTCAAAATTATTTTCTTGACTTAATATTATATGTTTTTTTCTTGCTAATTCTAAAATAGCCAAGAACGTAACAATTATTTCTATTTTAGTATTAACATTAAATAGTTCATAAAATGATACTTGTTTTTTTGATTTTAATATATCTTTTATCTCTTTACTCTTCTCAGCTACTGATATTTCCTTATTAGTAATTACTGTAGATAATGGTTTTTCCATATCCTTTCTTACTACAAACTGATCCATAGCTTTAACTAAATCATCTATTGATATATTATATTTATTTAGTAATTCTTTTTTATCAATATATTCAGTTAGGTTTTGTGGTATTTTTGTATATATTTCACTTCTGTTTTCTTCTAAATCTTTTAATTTAGTTGATAACTCTTTATAGTTTTGATAATTAACTAACCTTTTAATTAGTTGTTCTCTAGGATCTTCTTCATAATCATCTTCAGTGTCAAATTCACTTTTTGGAAGTAATGCTTTTGATTTCATTTCTATTAATTCTGCAGCCATTACTAAATATTCACTAGCAATATCTAAATTCATGTTTTCCATACTTCTAATATATTCTAAATACTGATTAGTTAATTCTGATAAATTAATATCATATATATCTATATTATCTTTTTTAATTAAATGTAACAATAAATCTAAAGGCCCTTCAAATTCATTTAACACAAAATCACAATTCATATTATCACCAATATAATTATATCATAAAAAAGCAACTAAAATATTAGTTGCTTTATTTTTTCTTTCTCTTGAAATTTAGACGTTAATTTATATATATAATCAGAATATTTAAGATCATATTTACTTAATATATTAATAATTAAATCTGGAACTATTTCATATAAATGAAATAAAACTTCTGTTATTTTTTCCCTATCTATTTCAGAATAACCCACAATATTACTAATACCACTTTTATAACGTTTATCTTCTATTAAAGTAGTAATATAACTTGGTGTAAAAATAACTTGTATTTTATCATCTTCTTCTAGTGTACATGTTTTATCTTTTTCATTCATAGTATAATAAATTTTCTTATCATCATTTTCGGATTTTAAATATAAAGTTCCTTCAACACTATCATCATTTAATTTTTTAAAAAGTATACTTTTATATAAATATTTGTTTGAAATATTTATATCATCTAACTCTGATACAACAACATTGCCAACTTTTTTTGAAAGCCCTATATTACAATTATTTCTAAAAATAATACCCACATAATCGTCAATTGAAGTAACATTTGAATATTGTAATCCTAACATTTCAAAATACTTTTTTACAAATCTTTCCATTATATAACCCCCATATATAATTTTATTTTTTTATCTTTATTTTATGTAAAATTCTCTTATATATATTGTTTCCAAATATATCATATATTAATTTTGTTTTCGTTGAAATAAATAAATAAATTACGGCTCCTACTATAGCATAAATAAAAGTAATAATCAAGTATCCTACTCTTGATAAATTATTAATAGGAATTAACTTAGATAATAAGATTAAGCATAATAACATTACAATTACATTAATTAATGTTTTAATAAATCTATTAAATGTATCCTTATAACTTATATTTGTATATTTTTTAATATAATGCAAGTTAAATAAAATGCATACTGAGAATCCTATTATAGTAGATGTAGTTATACCATAAGATGCATGTAATCCAATAATATCAGCTAAATACATCAAAGGTATAGTTAATGCTACTTTACATATAACTCCTATTAATATACTGAATATTACTTTTTTTGAATAAGATAATGAATGAAGTACTGAAGATGTTACATTATTAATACACACAATAAATGCTGTAAAAATTGAATAACTAAATACTAGAGGTCCTACTATACTATCACTTCCAAAAAATATATTCCAAACTGGTGTAGATAAAAACGATAAACCAACTGTTGCAGGTAATATTACAAATATTAACGATTGTAATGCTTTATTAGTTTTATTTTTAACATCTTCATTATCTTTCAAAGCATTACTACTAGTAATATTTGGTATCAAACTAATTATTAATCCTGTTGATATAGCATATAATATTGAGTTTAATTTCATACCCCAAGTAGATAATGTGCCTATTACTGCTTCTGATTCAACAATTGAATATCCTAAAGAAACCATAGTCTTATTTATAGTCAATAAATCAATAAATCCATATATTGATCTAATTGCATCAATTAATATAAAAGGTATAGCTATTACTATTATTTTTTTTAATATATCTTTTGAAGAAACTTTCTTATCTTCTTTAGATTCTTCATAATCTTTATTCAATTTATCTTTATTTTTAAATATTTTAGATATTATATAAAGATATGCAGATAAAGCCCCAATAGTGGCTGCAAAAACTGATATTCCTACTGCACTCCTTAAAGAAAGATTTAATACTTTTAATGCAAGATAACTACCAGACAATAAAAATACAACTCTTATTACTTGTTCTATAACTTGACTATTAGATGAAGGACTAATAAACTTATGTCCTTGTAAATAACCTCTAGATACACTTAATGCCGGTACTACTAACAACGCAAAAGAAACCATCTTTATTACATAAGATACATCTTGTATTGTATTTCCACCTTCAATATTTCTAATAAATAAATATGCAATTTGATCTGAAAAGAAAAATAATAACACAAATGATATTAAACCAAGAATAATTATAAAATATTTACCTACTTTATATGCTTTTTCTTTTAAATAATATTTACCTAAAGAATAGTATTCACTAGTTATTTTACTTATTGCAAAAGGAATACCACCAATAGATATATTTAAAAACATATTATATATTGAATATGCATATCCATATAAAGCTCCACCTTGTTCTCCTATCAAAGGATAAAAAGGTATTACATATAGAATACCTATTATTTTAGTTATAACGATTGCTACAGTTGCAATTACAGCTCCTTGTATAAAAGTATTCTTTTTCAAATCTTCACTTCCTAACTAACAGCAAAAATATGTTTAATTAAATTACTATTATTATCTATATATTTAATTAAAACCTTAAATTCAATATTTAAATCATCTATTTCGCCTTCATAATCAATATATCCAACCAATATAATGCCCTTAGGATTATTGTTATCAACATCAATTATTTCAGGATTTAAAGTATATTTACTTTCAAATATACCAGAACTAGGAAATATATCATTTGTTTGATAATTATGTATTACAATAACTTCAACATCTTTTAACAACTCAGTTGGTTTGTCCAATATAAGCCTATACATAATTTCGTTATCCAATATCTTATCATAGTAAATAGATAAATCAAAAGGACCATCTTCTATGCTAGAAACATTGCTCTTTTCTAATTCTTCAATATAAGATTCATACTTTAATTGCTCTTCTGTCTTTTTAGAACAACCAGTAAAACTAAATAATAGCATAAATAATATTAAATATTTCATAACTCACTTCTTTCGATTATATAATATTGATAATAATTTATAAAATATAATTATTAATAACATAACTGACGCAAAAGCTACTAATGTTTTAATAATAAAATTATCAAACAAACTCATTACAAAAATTGTAATTATAAATATTAATGAATTAACTAATGCTATATGAAGTTTAATATTTTTAATAGGCTTGTTAACTTTATATTTAGATTTTAAGTACATTACTTCTAACACTTCTTTTTTAGATCTTTTTGTAATTAAAAAATACAGCATATAAAAACCAAATATAACTACATATAACATTACATAAAATAAAAAGTATTCCATATATCCTCCAAATAAAAGCGTTCTATTATAAGAACGCTTTATAATAACTATAATCTTATAACATATATAGTATATTATATTTGTTGAATATATTCAAGAAGACGTAAAAACATTTTAATAAACTTCTCATCTAATTTATCATTCTTTAATCTTCTTATTTTAATACGCTTTTTCTTAATTGGCAAATCGCTAAATAATATTTGACTTATTTGTTCTTTTAATCTTGTTTCTATTGGAATATCATATATAATATCATCTATTTCCTCGTTAATTAATCTAACAGCATCTATTTCAATTGCTTTACCTCTACAATTTATAGTTAATTGACCAATAGTAGGTACATCAATTACCTCTATTACAAAATCATTATCTTCTTCATAAGATTCATAATTTAATTCTTTACCATTAAAATTAACAAACAAATCAGATGTTTTTTTAACATTTCTAAATCTAAATTTATAGTTTCTCTTTTCTGGTACTATTCCACTCTTTCCTTCTACTGCTCTTACTATAATTGTATAATTATTTTCTTGATAATTATAATCAAATGAAGTTTTTAAGAAATATCCTTGTTTATATAAATTACTAACTCCATCATCTTCGTATAAATTATAAATATTACTTCTACCAGGAAATATATGTAATTCTAAATTATTTGGACAATCAGTATTATTTTTAATATCTTGATCAATTGGAATAATACTACCACTTTTTACAAATACTGGATAATCCTCATCTTTAAAGAAAGAAACATATGCTCTATCTCCAGGAAATTTCTTACCTGTTTTAAAATCATACCATAATCCAGAAGGTAAATAAAACTTATGTATTACTCTATTCATTACTAGATCCTTTTTATCAGTTATTGGAGATACTAACATTTCAGATCCAAGATAATACTCATTTCTATATACCAACTTATCATATATATCAGGATGTTTATAATATAATGGTTGTATTAATGGTATTCCATCTTTTGAATATTTATAAGCTTCAGTGTATAAATAAGGAACAAGTTTATGTCTTAATTGCATATAATACTTTGTTATTTCAAAAGTTTGAACATCCCATCTCCATGGTTCCCTTTTATAATATTTACCACCATCAACGTGTATTCTGAATATAGGACTAAAACATCCTAATTGAACATACCTTAAATATAATTCATTATCTTCAATTCCAGAATAATAACCTCCAATATCATGACTCCACCAAGATAACCCTATATTAGATGAACTAGAATTGTAAAATGGTAATAACTTTAAAGTTTTAAAACTAACAGTAGTTTTACCAGAATATAATATTCCATATCTATGACTAGCAAAAGTAGAATTTCTCATTAATAACATTCCTCTTTTAGATTCATTTCTATTAGAATCTAAAAAGTTATAATGAGATAATATAAAGCTAGTATTTTTATCATTTTTATTATAATAATCATTCCAAAAGAAATCTACACCAATTCCTTCTAAAGGATGAAGTAATAATTTCAAATAAACATCAATATATTTAGGATCATAAGGCGCAAAAGAAATACTTTTATTTTCTTCTCCACCTAAATATTCTCTACATTTTAAATACATATTTTCATGAGTATGTATTCCTTCTACAGGATTATTATACAATCCAATTCTAATACCTTTATTATGTAAATTATTTATAACAGAACTAAAATTAGGCAATAACTTAGTATTAAAAGTATAGCCCGTTAATAAATTCTTTTTATTATCAACATTTCTAACATGCCAATCTTTATCTAATAAAAATATAGACATTGGTATAGACTCTTTAGAAAATCTTAAAAATAATTTGTTTATTTCCGCCTCATTATATGGATAGTTCCTACACCACCAATTTCCTAAAGCATATCTAGGAATAAGTGGTGGATATCCAGTAATGCTAAAATAATCTTTAAGACATAATCCAAAATCTTTTCTATACATAAATATATATATATCTTGTACATCACTTTCTCTTTTAGTTATAGTTCCATCTTCATTAATTACCATGCTTTTAGAATCATCAATAGTAACAAAACCATCATCAGAATACAAACTTTTTCCATAATCACTATTCTTATTATAGTCATCTAAAGACATCATTGTCCCTTCAAAATTTCTAACTTCAGGGTGTTTATAATACCATATCTTATCAGTGCTTAATAAGAAAATTTTTAAATTTCTAGTAGAATTAATTTTACCCTCTTTTAAATATTCTAATCTAAAATACTTAGATATAATTTCTAAATATCTATTATCTTGCATAACATTAACTTTAGGTGCCTCAAAATTTCTATATAATATATTTTGAGTTTGTCTATCTTCAAATATACCTTGTTTATTATATTCAATTCTTATTAATCTTTCAGTAATAACGGATATTCTATATGTTTTACCAACAAAAACACAAGCCGTATTTGCTCGTGCTTTATTAATATCATATACAAATTGTGATCCTAAATTATACATAGTATCAACCCCGATATTCTCTACATTAAATAATAACATAAAAATTAACTATAAACAATTAAAATTTAATTATAAATTCAAGTATTCTTTGTTCCTTTTTATCTTTTTCAATAGTAAATGCATCTATTAAATTATTTGAATATAATTCATTAGCATATACTTTAGCTATAACTTCATTTAAATTAACATAACTTCCTACATGTCTAACAATTTCAACACCTACAGAATAATCATGCCCATCCTTATTAGCCATCTTATTAACTATATTTCCAACAATCAATGCATCTATATTAGTAATATATCCTTCTTTATTACTTCTTACTTCAATTATATTATTTGAATACTTTAACAACTTAATATTACCACCTTGATTAGATACAAATTCTAAGAACTTATTGTATGCTTTACCCGAATTAATAGTTTCTAATACAAATTCTTTTGCAACATTTAATTCAATATCTTTAGCAATGCTCAATAAATATGATGATAAATATATACATAATTCTCTTAATGTTCTATTACCTCTACCATTAAGTACCTCAATCACTTCTTTAATTTCTAAACTATTACCAATCATATTACCTAAAGGATTATTCATATTAGTTATTATGCAAGCAGTTTCTTTATTATATTTTTTTCCAATTTTACATAATATTTTAGATAATTGAATAGCTTCATCCTTAGTTCTTAATAAAGCTCCCTTTCCTACTTTAACATCAATTAAAATTTTATCAGAATTACATGCGATTTTTTTACTCATTATACTAGAAGCTATTAAAGGTATAGACATAGTGGTGTCTGTTTTATCCCTTAAACTATATATTTTTTTATCTGCAGGAACAATATTATCACTTTGACTTATAATACACATGCCTATCTTATTTAAACTATCAACTAACTCTTTTTGACTAAGGTCAACCTTGAAACCAGGTATAGATAATAACTTATCAATTGTTCCACCTGTATGTCCTAAACTCTTACCACTCATTTTATTAAAAATAACATCATTACATGCAATTATAGGTCCAATAATCAAAGTTGTTTTATCTCCAACTCCTCCAGTAGAGTGTTTATCTACTTTTATACCTTTAATATCAGATAAATCCAATACATTACCACTCTTTACCATTATATCCGTCATTGAGTATATTTCCTCATCTGTCATAGAGCATTCACATATACATTGTAAAAACAAAGTCATTTCTTCTTCACTTATACTTCCATTAACAAATCCATTTATTACATAATCGATTTCATTATAACTTAATTCTTCTTTATTTCTTTTTTTACTTATTAAATTTTCTATTATCACACTATCACCTATATTAATTATAACATAATAAAAACAGATTATTCATCTGTTTTCTTACTTGATAGAAAAGTTATCTTTTCTGCAACAACTTCTGTAACATGTCTCTTCTTATCATCTTCAGTTTCAAATATTCTAGTTTGTACTCTTCCTTTAAGACCTATTAAATCTCCTTTTTTACAGTACTCAACTGTATTTTCTGCTATACCAGTCCATAATACACAATCAATAAAATCAGTTTCATATTCTCCATTACTATTCTTATAACTTCTTGGTACTGCTAAAGTTATATTAGAAACTTTCTTACCATTATCAGTCTCTCTTAGTTCTGGATCTCTAACTAATCTCCCAACAATTACTATTTGATTTAACATATTATCTCTCCTTTCAAAAAGATAATATAATTAATATTAATTGTATTCAAACAATTAAAAAATAGATTTATATTAATTAATAAATCTATTTTTATTATTTAAGCAATATTATAATGATTTTACACTATAATTAATTACAATAATTGATTATTTGTTATCTTTTAACTTAGCTTGTGCTGC
>JAQVSJ010000003.1 GCA_028700595.1 Bacilli bacterium
ATCTGATAAGATTGGTGTTATTGAGAATGCAGTTAAGATTGCTGATTATGTATTAATTGGTGGAGGTATGTCTTATACTTTCTTTAAATCATTCGGATATAATATAGGACAGTCTATATTAGATGAAAACAGTATTGAATTTTGTAAGAAAATATATGAACAGAATAAAGATAAGATTATGTTACCTGTTGATGTAGTTGTTGGAACATCAATTACTCAAGAAACTAACGCTAGACTTGTTACAGTTACAAATATTGGGTCTAATGATATGGGATTAGATATTGGCGTTGAAACAATTAGTAATTATAAGAAAATATTAATGGATGCTAAAACGGTAATATGGAATGGCCCTGTGGGAGTATTTGAAATAGATAAATTTGCAAATGGTACTAGAAAGTTATGTGAAATATTAGAATCTTCTTATGCTAAGGTTATTATTGGCGGTGGAGATAGTGCATATGCCGTTAAAAAGTTAGGTCATAGAGAAAAGTATGCACATATATCTACTGGTGGAGGAGCATCTCTTGAGATGTTGGAAGGTAAAGAATTACCAGGTATTAAGGTAATATCAGAGAAGTAATATGAAAAAGAATAAGTATAATTTAATATTGTTGTTTTTATTTACGTTTGTAATGTTGTTTTTTGTATTAAAAGATGACTTTGATGATATTTTACATGCACTATTAAATATTAAATATTACTATATATTATTAATTTTATTTATTATATTTGTTAGTGATTTAATAAAAGCATTGGTATTATATAATTCATGTAATGTTAACAAGATAAAATATAAGTATTTAGAATGTTTGAGGTTAATAATTGTTTCTCACTTTTTTGATGGAATAACTCCTTTTGCGTCTGGTGGACAAGCATATCAAATATTAAAATTAAAGAGCAAAAACATTAATTATTCTAGAGGTATAGGATTAATATTTTATAATTTCACTATATTTCAATTTTCATTTTTAATATTATGTATTTTAAGTATTGTTATAAATAAAATATTTAAAATATTTATAATTCCTGCAATATTTAATAAAGTATTAATAATAGGATTAATAATAAATATACTCATGGGAGTATTATTAGGTGCAGTGTTTTTTAAAAAGAAGAATAATCTTAATTTTATTTATAAAATAATTAGATTTTTTGTAAAGATTAAAATAATTAATCAAAATAAATATGATAAATTGAAACGATATATTGATTCTGTAGTTAATGCATTAAGTAATATTAAGAAGAACTGGATTAGTATATTTAAAAACATTATATTAAATATTTTATTTTTAATTTGTTTTTATTCAATTCCTTATTTTGTATTCTTATCTTTAGGAATACATAATATTAATATATTTATATCATTACTATTATATTTTCATGTTGTATTAATATCTACATATGTTCCTATGCCTGGTGCAGTAATTGGATTTGAATATGCTTTCTTATATTTGTTTGGTTTATACATTACAGGTCCTATATTGAAAGCTGGAATGTTATTATGGAGATTTTTAACATATTATTTATTGATGATTATAGGTTTTATATTATTTTTAGTTAATAAGAAGGAGGTATAATATGAGAATTGGTATATTTACCGACACATATACACCTTATATTAGTGGAGTTGTTACAAGTGTTGTTACTTTAAAGAAAGCATTAGAAAAAATGGGACACGAGGTATATGTAGTTACAATAGCTGTAAATGGAAAACATTCTTATGATGAGAAAGAGAAAGTATTAAGAGTTACAGGAATTGAAAGCGGTTTATATAAAGATGTAAAAATATCTACTATATATCCTTTATATGCTTTAAAGAAAATGAGAAAGTGGAATCTTGATGTAATACATAGTCATACTGAAGGAAGTATTGGAACTTTCTCTAGAATAATATCTAAACAATATGATATTCCTCTTGTACATACATATCATACTATGTATGAAGATTATATGTATTTAGTAACAAAAGGATTATTTGATAAACCTGCTAAAAAATTATTGGAATATTTAACAACATTTTATTGTGATAAAATGGTTTCTGAATTAATTGTTCCAACTAAGAAGACATATGATTTGTTTAAAGTAAAATATGGGATTAAAAGAGATATACATATTATTCCTACAGGTATTGATATTAAAAAGTTTGATAAAAATAAATATATTAATGATGTTTATAAATTAAAAGAAAGCATTGGATTAAATAAAAATGATTTTATATTATTGTTAGTAAGTAGAATCTCATCTGAAAAGAATATTGAATTTATAATTAAAAACCACAATGTTATTAATAAGAAATATAAGAATATTAAGTTAGTAATAGTTGGAGATGGTCCAATATTAGAAGATTTAATTAAAAAGAATAAAAATGAAAATATAATATTTTTAGGAAAAGTTCCTTGGGATCAAATTCCGTTATATTATCAATTAGGAGATATTTTTGTTACAGCATCTAAAACTGAAACACAAGGATTAACAGTTAATGAAGCTTTGGCAGCATCTCTTCCAGTTGTTTGTATAGAAGATGAAAGTTATAAATATTCTGTAATTGATTCATATAATGGGTATATATTTAAAAAAAAGAAAGAATATATTGATAAAGTTATATCTTTATATAAAGATAAAGAATTATATAATAGTATGAGTAAACAAGCAGAAGATTTTTCTAGTAATTTTTCACAAGAAAGATTTGCAGATAGTATATTAGAAGTTTATAAAAAAGCTATAGATAAAGAAAGGATTTCTTTATTTGATAAAATTAAAAATATTATTAAAGGAGTAAAAAAATGAATAAAATAATAGTTGCAAATCTAAAGATGAATTTAAATTATAATGAAGCATTAAATTATGGGGATATATTAAGAAAATATAATTATGATAATATAATTGTATGCCCGTCTAATATACATATTGATTTGATGCATAAATATGGAGTTGTTGTTGGCGCTCAAGATGCATACTATCTAAATAAAGGTGCTTATACAGGTGAAGTATCTTTTTATCAATTAAAAGATTTAGTGAAATATTGTATTATTGGTCATAGTGAAAGAAGAACATTATTTAATGAAAGTAATGAAATTATAAAAGATAAGATAGCAAGCTGCTTTTTTAATAAAATTATTCCAATTTTATGTATAGGAGAGACTAAAGAGGAATATGATAATAAAAAAACATTTGAGATTGTTGAAGAACAAATTAAAGATTTAAATATTAGTGGTGAAATAATTATTGCGTATGAACCTGTTTATTCAATAGGTACTGGTATAATTCCAAATGATGATGGTATAGATAATGTTCATACTTATATAAAAAAGAGATTTAAAGAAATATATAATATTGATATTAAGGTATTGTATGGTGGAAGTGTTAATTTGGATAATTGTAAAGATATATGCAATATTGAATCTGTAGATGGTCTATTAATAGGAGGAGCATCTATTGATGTTAATAATTTAATTGAAATATATAAAAAAGTAAATTTGTAAAGTATTGTATAAGTATATAAAACCATATTTATTTTTTAAAAGTGACATGTTATTCTTAAAATAAGAATAGAAGGGATATGGTTTTATGGATATATATAAATATTCTAATGATAAAATTACTTTTAAGAATTTAAAAAGTGATCTTATTATGAAAATGTTAGTAGTAACTGGAAAAACTTTTGCAGAGTATAAAGCAAATCCTTTTTTTGATAAAGATGAAACAATATCAGGGAAGGAAATAATGGACACTTATACTTTTAGAACTTCTAATGATTCTTTAAAAAAGGATATCGAAGAATTAGCTATGTCTACGTTGGTAAAAAGACAACAGTCAAGTTCTAAAACACTTAGTTTAGCGTTACAAGGTGTTAATAATTTTTATAGAAATGATATAGAAGTGGAGCAAAAGGAGGCATAGCCTCTTTTTTATGTTATGGTAAATAGAATTAAGAAGGACAATAATTATATTATTATAATTTCATCTTGTGATATTAAATCTTTAAAAGAAATGGTTGTTAGTAAAGATTTTAATAAGATTTTAAAAAATTCAATTGAAAATATAAATGTAGAAAATTATATTTATAAATTGCTGCATAGCATTGGCATGCCATCTAATATGAAAGGATATAAATATATTAAAGAAATACTTTTGTTTCTATATCATAATGATGTTGAGTGTAAAATATGTGATATGTATGATTATTTAAGTATTAAACATAAGACTAAACAGTCTAACGTAGAAAGAGATATTGCTAATTGTATTCAAATTTGTTTTAACAGAGGAGATATAAATATTATAGATAATATTTTTGGTTATAGTGTTGATTCTATTAGAGGAAATCCTACTAATAAAGAATTTATTTGTACTTTGTATGATAAATTAAATATGGATTTTAAAAAATATTAAAAAAATGCTTTTTTTTATTGCATTTCTTTTTTTCTTTTGTTATACTTGTGTTGCGTGTTTTTGGCGAAGATGTGTAAAGTTGCTGATACACCAGGTAAAGTTGTTAAACACTTTAAAGGTTTGTCAGGTAATTTACACGGAGCAAGTTTATACGTTAGATATAGGCGAAGGGAGGATTTTAAATGTCAAGTAAAATCAGAATAAGATTGAAAGCTTATGATCACAGATTATTAGATCAAGCAGCTGGTAGAATTGTTGAGACTGTTAAGAAAATGGGCGGAGACATTAGTGGACCAGTTCCATTACCAACTGAAATTCAAAAGTATACGGTTTTAAGAGCAGTTCACAAGTATAAAGACGCACGTGAACAATTTGAAATGCGTACACATAAAAGATTAATTGATATTAACAATCCAAGTAAGGAAACAGTAGAGGCATTAACTAGACTGGATTTACCTGCT
The DNA here is from genome assembly GCA_028700595.1 of Bacilli bacterium. Lineage (GTDB taxonomy): Bacteria > Bacillota_I > Bacilli_A > RF39 > UBA660 > JAQVSJ01. The sequence continues at coordinate 4,851 of JAQVSJ010000003.1, forward strand.
GGAGTACAAATCGAAGTAAAATAATTAGGAGGACATAAATATGAAAGGAATCTTAGGTCGTAAAGAAGGAATGACTCAAGTATTTTCAAAGAGTGGTAAATTAACTCCTGTTACTGTTGTTAGTGTAGAACCAAATGTGGTTATGCAAATTAAAACAAAAGAAACAGATGGATATGAAGCTATTCAACTTGGATTTACTAGTAAAAAAGAAAAACATAGTAGCAAGCCTGAATTAGGACATGCTAAAAAAGCTGAATCATCACCTAAGCGCTTCTTAAAAGAAATAAAAGGTGTAGATATAAGTAATTATTCTCTAGGACAAGAAGTTAAAGCTGATTTATTTGAAGCTGGAGAAGTAGTAGATGTTACTGGAATAAGTAAGGGAAAAGGATTTCAAGGTGTAATTAAACGTTACAATCAAACTCGTGGACCAATGGGACACGGATCTCAATATCATAGAGGTGTTGGATCAATGGGTACTATGTTACCAATGCACGTATTGAAAGGTAAAAAATTACCAGGACATATGGGGTTTGAAACTGTTACTATTCAAAATCTTGAAGTTTTGAGTGTTGATATTGAAAATAATGTAATTTTAGTGAAAGGAAATGTTCCTGGAGCTAAAGGTTCATTAGTTTTAATTAAAACTGCTGTTAAAAATAAAGATACAAAAAATGATGTAGAAGAATTAATTTCTTTTATTGAAAATACAGAAGAAGATGTAGTTGAAGAAGCTATAGAAGAAGAAACTGTTTCTGAAGATGCAACTGAAGAAACTGTAGAAGAAGAAGTAAAAGAAACTGCTGAAGAAACTGAGCCATCACAAGAAGTTACTGAGTAGTAATTGTATTTGTGATGAAAGGAGGAGAACATATGTCTAAGATAGCACTATTAAATATTAAAGGTGAAAAAGTAAAAGATATTAAGTTAGATGAAAAAATATGGAATATAGAGCCTAATGATGCTGTTATTTATGATGCAATCATATTAGCAAATGCATCTTTAAGACAAGGAACACACAGCACTAAGACTCGTGCAGAGGTTAGAGGCGGTGGAAGAAAACCATGGAGACAAAAAGGTACTGGTAATGCAAGACAAGGATCTATTAGAAGTCCTCATTGGAGACATGGTGGTGTAGCTTTAGGTCCAAGACCTGAAAATAACTATACTAAAAAGATGAATAAGAAAGAAAGAAGATTAGCTATTCAATCAGCTTTATCGTATAAAGTTATTAAAGACAAATTAGTTGCTATTGAAAATTTAGATATTGAAAATGGTAAAACTAAAACTATGTTAGATTTAGTATCTAATTTGAAGTTAAATAAGAAAACTTTATTTGTTACAACTGATTTAAGTGAAAATTTAATTTTAGCGTCTCGTAATATTAAGAATATAAGAATATTACTTCCAAATGAAATGAGTGTACTAGATATAGTAGGAAATGAAAATTTGGTAGTTACTGAAGATGCTATTAAAGTAATTGAGGAGGTGCTTATATAATGTTAAGCGATTACAGAGATATAATAAAAGCTCCTATAATAACTGAAAAAAGTTCAGTGATATGTTCTAATGATAGAAAATATGTATTTGAAGTAGATGTAAATGCTAATAAAGTACAAATTAAACAAGCTATTGAGAAAATTTTTAAGGTTCGTGTTGAAAAAGTTAATACAGTTAATGTACATCCGAAGAAAAAAAGAGTTGGTAAATATTCAGGACTAACAAATAAATATAAAAAAGCAATCGTTACTCTAGCTGAAGGTAATAAGATTGACCTTTAAAGGGAGGAAATAATATGGCAATTAAAATAATTAAACCAATAAATAATTCTAGTAGAAATAAGAGTGTTTTAGTTAATACTGATATTACTAAGAGTACTCCTGAAAAGAATTTATTAGTTAAGCTTAATAAAAAAGCTGGACGTAATAATATGGGAAGAATAACTGTAAGACATCGTGGTGGTGGAGCAAAAAGAAAATACAGAATTATTGATTTTAAAAGAAATAAATTTGATGTACCAGGAAAAGTAACTGCTATTGAGTATGATCCGAATAGATCATCAAATATAGCATTAATAACTTATAATGATGGAGAAAAAAGATATATTTTAGCACCTCTTGATTTAAAAGTTGGTGATGAAGTTATTGCTTCTTCTAATGCTGATATTAAAGTTGGAAATAGTCTTCCACTTATTAATATACCAGTTGGTACTGTAATACATAATATAGAAATGAGACCTGGTAAAGGTGGACAATTAGCAAGAAGTGCTGGTTCAAGTGCACAAATACTTGGTAGAGAAGAAGAATATGTATTATTAAGATTGAAAAGTGGAGAAACTAGAAAAATATTAGGAGTATGCACTGCAACAATAGGTACTGTTGGTAATTTAGATTTTGGATTAGTAAGAATTGGTAAGGCTGGACGTAAACGTCATATGGGAATTAAGCCAACTGTTCGTGGTTCGGTAATGAATCCTAATGATCACCCTCATGGTGGTGGTGAAGGAAGAAGTCCTATAGGAAGAAAACAACCAATGACACCTTGGGGTAAACCTGCGCTTGGTTTAAAAACTCGTAAACAAAAACGTAGTTCAACTAAGTTTATCATAAAACGTCGTAGCAAATAATGAAAGGATTGATTAATAATGTCAAGAAGCATTAAAAAAGGACCTTACGTATTTGATAGATTATTAAATAGAGTAAAGGAATTAAATAAAAATAATAAAAAAGAAGTTATTAAAACTTGGTCACGCAGTTCAACAATATTTCCTGATTTTGTAGGACATACTTTTGCAGTACATAATGGGAAAGAATTTATTCCAGTATATATTACTGAGGATATGGTTGGACATAAATTAGGTGAATTTTCTTTAACTAGAAAATTTACTGGTCATAATACTCGTTCAAATGAAGATTCAAGTAAATAATAGGGAGGTATAAGATATGGAAGTTAAAGCAATAGCAAAAGGAATTAGAATTTCTGGTGATAAAGCTCGTTTAACTGTTAATTTAATACGTGGAAAAGATGTGAGTTTAGCATCTGATATTTTAAGAAATTTAAATAATAAAGCCTCTAAAATTGTTGAAAAGGTTTTAAATTCAGCAATAGCTAATGCTGAAAATAATAATAAGTTAGATAAAAGTAAGTTATATATTAAAAAAATATATGTTGGTGAAGGACCAGTTATTAAAAGAGTTATGATGGATTCAAGAGGTCATGTGGGAAGAAAAGATCACCAAACATGTCATATTACTGTAATAGTAGATGAAAGAAGTTAATAGGAGGAAATAACATGGGACAAAAAGTTAATCCGATAGGATTTAGAATTGGTATAAATAAAGACTGGAGTTCTAAGTGGTATGCATCTAATAAAGATTTCAAATTGTTTTTGAAAAGAGATTTAGATATTAATAAATATTTAACTAGCAAATTAAAAGATGCTGCTGTAGATAATATATTAATTGAAAGAAATAATAAGAAAACTGAAGTAGTTATTTATACTGCAAAACCAGGTGTTATTATTGGTCATGGTGGAGAACAAATAGAAAAAATGAAAAATGATCTTTCAAAGATTTCATCTGAAAATATACAAATATCTATTATGGAAGTTAAAAATCCAGATATACATTCAAAAATAGTAGCAGATAATATTGCTCATCAAATAGAAGGTAGAGCTTCTTATCGTGCAGCACAAAAAAGAGCTATTAGAAATGCTATGAAAGCTGGAGCATTAGGTATTAAAACAAGAGTATCTGGTAGATTAAATGGTGCTGATATAGCACGTAGTGAAGGATATTCTGAAGGAACTATACCTTTGCACACAATAAGAGCTGATGTAGATTATGCAAATAGTGAAGCTAATACTACTTTTGGTAAAATTGGTGTAAAAGTATGGATTTATAAAGGTGAAATACTTCCTGAAAAGAAGAATAAGGGAGGTAATAATAATGGCATTAATACCAAAGAGAACTAAATATCGTAGACCTCACCGTTTAACTTACGAAGGAAAATCTAAAGGAAATAAAGTAATAAGTTTTGGTGAATATGGACTTATGGCATTAGAAGGTGCATGGATTACTCAACAACAAATAGAAGCAGCAAGAGTTGCTATGACTCGTTATATGAAACGTGGTGGAAAAGTATATACAAATATATTTCCTCATTTATCATTAACTAAGAAACCATTAGAAACTCGTATGGGTAAAGGTAAAGGTATACCTGAATCATGGGTTGCTGTTGTTAAATCAGGAAAAATAATGTTTGAAATAGCAGAAGTTAGCGAAGAAATAGCTAGAGAAGCTTTCAGATTAGCAATGCATAAATTGCCTATTAAGTGCAAGTTTGTTAAGAAAGAGAGTGGTGATGTAAATGAAAAATAATGAAATAAGAGATTTAACCACTGAAGATATAATTAAAAAAATAGAAGAATTTAAGGAAGAATTATTTAATCTTCGTTTCCAACAAGCAACTGGGAACTTAGAAAAATCATCTAGAATTAATTTGTTAAGAAAGACGATTGCGAGAATGAAAACAATTATTCGTGAACGTGAATTGAAAGGGTAGGAATATATGAAGAAAGTAAAACAAGAATTAACAGGAATAGTTGTAAGTGATAAATGCGATAAAACAATTACTGTTTTAGTTGAAACATATAGAATACACCCATTATATAAAAAACGTGTTAAGTATTCTAAGAAATATTGTGCTCATGATGAACAAAATCAAGCTAAAGTAGGAGATAAAGTGGTAATAGCAGAAACTAGACCTTTATCAAGAACAAAGAGATTTATTTTAGTTGAAATTGTAGAAAAATCTATTGAGCTATAATTTCGTTTAAAGGAGGATAATTATGATACAACAACAAAGTCGTTTAAAAGTAGCTGATAATTCAGGAGCTCGTGAAGTAATGGTTATTAGAGTTCTTGGAGGATCTAAAGTAAAAACAGGTAACATTGGTGATGTTATTGTTTGTACTGTTAAAAAAGCAACTCCTAACGGAATTGTACAAGCTAAAAAAGTAGTTAGGGCAGTAGTTGTTAGAACAAAATTTGGATTAAGACGTGATGATGGATCGTATATTAAATTTGATGATAATGCATGTGTTCTTATTAATGATGATAAGACACCGGTTGGAACACGTGTTTTAGGTCCTATAGCTCGTGAACTTCGTGATAAAGATTATATGAAGATAGTTTCATTAGCTACAGAAGTATTATAATAGGAGGAAAAATTATGAATTATAAAAAAGGAGATAAGGTTGTTGTAATTGCTGGAGCATCTAAAGGAAAAACAGGTAAAATTGTTAGAATATTAGGCAAAGACAATAAAGTAATAGTAGAAGGTGTAAATGTTGTTAAAAAACATCAAAAACCAAGCCAAAGCAATCAAAGCGGTGGAATAATTGAAATGGAAGCTCCTATTCATATTTCCAATGTTATGATGGCTGATCCAAAAAGCGGAAAACCTACTAAAATTAAAGTAGAGATAGATAAGAAAGGCAATAAAGTTAGAATTTCTAAGAAATCTAATGAAAAAATTGCGTAGTTAGGAGGAGGGAAATATGAACCGCCTAAAAGAGAGATATTATAAAGAAGTAGTACCTACATTAAAGGAAAAACATAAATACAAGAGTTTAATGGCAGTACCAAAAATTGAAAAAGTTATTATAAATATGGGTGTTGGTGATGCTACTATTAATAGTAAGATGCTTGAAGCAGCTGTTAATGATTTAGAAGCTATTACTGGAGCAAAACCCGTAACTACTAAAGCTAAGAAATCTATAGCTGGGTTTAAGTTAAGAGAAGGTGCTGAAATAGGTTGTAAAGTAACATTACGTGGAGAAAATATGTTTATTTTCTTAGACAAGCTTATTAATATAGCTTTACCTCGTGTTAGAGATTTTAGAGGAATTTCTCCTAAATCTTTCGATGGAAGAGGAAATTATACTTTAGGAATAAAAGAACAATTAATATTTTCTGAAATTGTATACGATAATGTATTAAAAATTCGTGGGATGGATATAGTTATTGTAACAACAGCTAATACAAATGAAGAAGCACTTGATTTATTGAGTGAACTTGGATTCCCATTTAGAAAGTAACCTATAAGGAGGAAATATGGCTAAGAAAAGTTTAATATTAAAATCACAAAAACCACAAAAGTATAAAGTACGTGAATATACTCGTTGTGCTAGATGTGGAAGACCACATGCAGTAATGAGTAAATTTGGTATATGTCGTATATGCTTTAGAGAATTAGCACATGAAGGCAAAATACCAGGTGTTAAAAAATCAAGCTGGTAATTTTGGAAGGAGGATTAATATGATAGTAACCGATCCAATAGCAGATATGCTTACAAGAATAAGAAATGCAAATCAAATGAAATATAAAGAAGTAGAAATACCTGCTTCTAAAATGAAGAAAGAAATTGCTCGTATATTAAAAGACGAAGGTTTTATTAATGACTATAAAGTAGAAAAAGATAAAATTGGAGAATTAATTATTTTAAATTTAAAATATAGCAAGAAAAAAGAAAGAGTAATAACTGGACTAAAGAGAATTTCTAAGCCTGGATTAAGAGTATATGTAAAGGCAAGTGAAGTTCCAAGAGTATTAAATGGTCAAGGAATTGCTATTTTATCTACACCAAACGGAATAATTACAAATAAGGAAGCTAAAAAGCAAAATATTGGTGGAGAAGTTCTTGCGTTTATTTGGTAATTACAATTACATAAGGAGGTAAATATGAGTCGTATTGGAAGTAGAATATTAACTATTCCAGAAAATGTTAATATTGAATTAGATAATAATATTGTTAAAGTAAAAGGACCAAAAGGTGAATTATCATTACCTTTAACTAATGATGTAGTTGTAAAGGTTGAAGAAGGAATCTTAAAGGTTGAAAAGAGTAGAGATACAGATAAAGCTAATGTTATGCAAGGTACAATTAACTCTTTAATTTATAATATGATTGAAGGTGTAGTTAATGGATATAGTAAAACATTAGAAATGGTTGGTGTTGGATATCGTTTTCAATTACAAGGAAATACACTAGTAGTTAGTGCAGGATTTTCTCATTTAGTTAAGATTTCTGTTCCTGAAGGATTACAAGTAGAAGTTATTAGTAATACTGAAATAGTAATAAAAGGTATAAGTAAAGAATTAGTTGGTGAATTTGCAGCAAATGTTCGTAAAATAAGAAAACCCGAACCATATAAAGGAAAAGGTATTCGTTATAAAGATGAACATGTACGTCGTAAAGAAGGAAAGAAAGCTGCTAAATAATATAAAAAGGAGAGAATACTATGATTAAAAAAATATCTCGTAATGAAGCTCGTATAGCTAGACATAAACGCGTAAGAAATAAAATTTCAGGAACACCTGAAATACCAAGATTATGTGTTTTTAGATCTAATCAAAATATAAGTGTTCAATTAATAGATGATGTTAATGGTAATACATTAGCAAGTGCATCTTCTATTGATAAAGATTTAAAAATCAAAAATGGAAGTAATGTTGAAGCCGCTAAATTAGTTGGTGAATCTATTGCTAAAAAAGCGTTAAAAATAAAAATTAAATCTGTAGTTTTTGATAGAGGTGGATACTTATATCATGGACGTGTTAAAGCGTTAGCAGAATCAGCACGTGAAAATGGATTGGAATTTTAAGGAGGATCTATGGAAAATACTAAATTTAGAGAACAAAGAAAACCAGAACTAGAAGAACAAGTAATTTCAATAAATCGTGTTACTAAAGTAACTAAAGGTGGACGTACTTTTAGGTTTTCTGCAGTTGTTGTTGTAGGAAATAGAAAAGGTAAAGTTGGACTAGGAACTGGGAAAGCAAATGAAATACAAGATGCTATTAAAAAAGCAATACAATCTGCTAATAAGAATGTAATTATTGTTCCTTTAGTTGAAGATAGAACTATTCCACATGAAGCAATTGGAGTTAGCGGAGCATCTAAAGTAATGATTAAACCTTCTAAAGAAGGTACTGGAGTTATAGCTGGCGGACCAGTTAGAGCTGTTTTAGAATTAGGTGGTATTAAAGATGTTGTTTCTAAATCTCTTGGTTCAAGTACAAAAATTAATACAGCAAGAGCTACTATGCTTGCATTAAAAGCTCAAAAGTCTGTTGAAAAAACAGCTAGTCTAAGAGGCAAAACAGTAGAGGAGTTGTTTAAATAATGGAATTAAGTAATTTAAAAATAAAAAAGGGTTCTAGAAAAAGTGTAAATAGAGTTGGTAGAGGAACAGGTAGTGGAAGCGGAAAAACAAGTGGTAGAGGACATAAGGGACAAAAAGCTAGATCTGGATATAGTAGAAAAGCAGGTTTTGAAGGTGGACAATTACCATTATTCAAAAGATTACCTAAAATAGGATTTAGTAATCATGATTTTAAAAATAGATATGCAATTATAAATCTAGATGATTTAAATAAATTTGAAGAATCAACTGTTGTTACACCAGAATTATTAAAAGAATGTGGTTTTATTAAAAAACAATATTCTGGAATAAAAGTATTAGGAAGAGGAACTTTAGAAAAGAAGTTAACTGTAAGAGCAAGTAAGTTTTCTGAAACAGCTAAATCTAAAATAGAGGAATTAGGTGGAAAAGTAGAGGTGATCTAATGTGAAGAACACATTTAGACAATTATTTGAACCTAAAAATAAAGATATTAGGAGAAAAATTTTATTTACTTTAGTTGTATTATTTATATTTAAATTAGGAACTACTATTACTGTTCCTGGTACAAGTGCAATAGTTCAAGATTTAGGTTTTTTAGAATTAATGAATGCAATGAGTGGAGGAGCTTTACAACAATTTTCTATATTTGCTTTAGGTGTTACTCCTTATATTAATGCATCAATCATTATGCAATTATTGCAAATGGATATAATACCTTATTTTTCTGATTTGAAAAATCAAGGACCAACAGGTAGAAGAAAATTAAATCAAATATCTAGATATTTAGGTATAGGATTAGCATTTATTCAAGGATACATATTCTCTTTTGCTTTTTATGGAGCAAACGCTGGAGTTCTTGAATATATGAAAATAGCTTTAATATTAACTGCTGGAACAGCTTTAGTATTATGGTTAGGAGATCAAGTAACTCAAAAAGGTATAGGTAATGGAGTATCTTTAATAATTATGGCTGGTATAATAGCAAGTTTACCAAGTATGTTTATTACAGCATTTAATACCTTTGTAGATTTTTCTACAACTCAAGCAACTATATTAGGATTATTAATGTATTTATTCTTTATCGTAGTATATTTGCTCATTGTGGTAGGAATTATATTTGTTCAGCAAGCAGAGAGAAGAATACCAATTCAATATGCTAATAGAACAACTAGTGCATATGGAGGACAACAAACTTATATGCCAATAAAAATAAATTCAGCTGGTGTTATTCCTGTTATATTTGCATCTGTATTGATATCTATTCCAACAACAATAGCTAGTTTTGCAAATAAAGCGGGATTGAAAGAATTTATTGAAAAATATATAAACTATGATACAGCAACAGGTTTTGTATTATATATGATATTAATATTCTTCTTTGCGTATTTTTATACATTTATGCAAATTAATCCAGAAGAATTATCTTCTAATTTAAATAAAAATGGAGGATATATACCTGGAGTAAAACCTGGTAAAGAAACTACAAAGCATATTAAATATGTAATATCAAAAATAACTATAGTTGGTTCAATATTTTTAATGATTTTAGCAGCTATGCCAATAGTGTTTAGTAAATTATCTGGATTACCTTCATCAATAAGTATAGGTGGTACAGGATTATTAATAGTAGTTGGTGTTGCACTTGAGACATATAATCAAATTGAAAGTCAACTAATAAGTAGAACTCATAAAAGGAGTTACAAATGAATATAATATTTATAGCACCTCCTGGAGCAGGAAAAGGAACTCAATCTGAAATGTTAGTAAATAAATATGGATTAAATCATATTTCAACTGGAGACTTACTTAGAGAAGAAATTAATAGTGGTTCGGATTTAGGTAAAAAGATTGCAGAAATAATAAATGGTGGTAATTTAGTTAGTGATGATTTAATGATTGAGATGCTTAGTAAAAAGATTGACGAATTAGGAATTGAAAAAGGAATTATATTTGATGGGTTTCCAAGAACTGAAAATCAAGCAATTATGTTAGATAAGTTAATGGAAGAAAAATATGCTTCTAAAATAAATTATGTTTTTAATTTAGTTATAGAAAAATCTGAAGCGATGAAAAGAGCATTAGGAAGAATACTTTGTCCAAGTTGTGGTAAAATATACAATGTTTATTTTGATAAATTTGATGTTGATGGATATTGTAATGTTTGTAACTCGAAATTGGAAAAAAGATTGGATGATAATGAGGAATCTTTTAATGTAAGATTTGATTCATTTATATCTAAAACAAAACCATTAATAGATTTTTATAGTAATAAAGGTATATTATATGAAGTAAAATGTGGAGATAAAAAAGAAGAAACATTTGAAAAAATAGAAGTTTTATTAAATAAATAGGAGATAATATGATTAGTATTAAAACTGAAAGGGAAATAGAGTTATTAGATATTGCTGGTAAAATAGTATATGATACGCATCAATATTTAAAAAAATTTATTAAACCTGGAATTACTACTAATGAATTAGATCAATTGGCAGAGAAATTTATTTTAAGTAATAATTCAATTCCTGCTTTTAAAAATTATCAAGGTTTTCCAAAATCTATCTGTACATCAGTTAATGATCAAGTAGTACATGGAATACCTAATGATTATATGTTAAAAGAAGGAGATATAATATCAATAGATATTGGAGTTTGTTATAAAGGGTATTATGGAGATTCAGCATGGAGTTATGCAGTTGGTAATATAAGCGACGAAAAGAAATGGTTATTAGATTATACTGAAAAAAGCTTATATGAAGGAATAAAAATGGTCAAACCCGGTAATAGAATAGGAGATATTGGTTATGCAATTGAAAAATATGCATTAGACCATAATCTTGGAGTTGTAAAAGAATTTGTAGGTCATGGTGTAGGGAATAATTTACATGAAGAACCGGATGTACCAAATTATGGAACCAAAGGTAAAGGACCAATACTTAAAAAAGGAATGGTTATTGCAATTGAACCAATGCTTAATTTAGGAGATGAATCAATATATATTGATAAAAACGAATGGACTGTTTATACTTGTGATGGTTCTCCTTCTGCACATTATGAACATACAGTTCTAGTAACAGAAGATGGATATAAAGAATTGACAAAGAGGTGATTATATGGCTGAGAATAATGTTATAGAAATGGACGGTAAAGTAGTAGATGTATTACCGGGAGGACAATTAAGAGTTGAACTTGAAAATAAACATACTGTAGTTGCTCACGTTTCTGGAAAAATGCGAATGAATTACATTCGTATCTTGCCAGGCGATACAGTAAAAGTGGAGTTATCTCCTTATGATTTAACACGTGGGCGCATTACTTATAGAAAGTAATAGGAGGGAAGAAATATGAAAGTTAGACCATCAGTTAAAAAGATTTGTGATAAGTGCAAAATAATTAAAAGAAAAGGTAAAGTAATGGTTATTTGTGAAAATCCAAAACACAAACAAAGACAAGGTTAATAGGAGGGAAAAGATATGGCACGTATAAAAGGTGTAGATATACCTAATGAAAAAAGAGTAGAAATTGCTCTAACTTATATTCATGGTGTTGGAAGATCATTAGCTAGACAAGTATTAATTAATACAAAAATAGATTTAGATAAGAGAGCAAAAGATTTAACAGAAGACGAAATTATTGCTATTCGTGATGAATTATCTAAGCATCTTGTTGAAGGAGATCTTCGTAGAGAAATGAATATGAATATAAAAACAAAAATGGATATTGGATGTTACCAAGGAATAAGGCATCGTAAAGGTTTACCTGTTAGAGGTCAAAGAACAAATAGAAATGCTCGTACTCGTAAAGGTAAAGGTAAAACAATAGCAAATAAAAAGAAATAATCTATAAGGAGGTTATAATATGGCATATAAAGCTAGAAAACGTAAGGTTAAAAAGAATGTACCACAAGGAGTTGCACATATTCATGTTACTTATAACAATACTATTGTTACTATTACAGATATGGATGGAAGTACTGTTAGTTGGGCTTCTTCTGGAACTGTTGGTTATAAAGGTTCTAAGAAGAAAACTCCGTTTGCAGCTGGAATGGCAGCAGAAGCAGCAGCTAAAGCAGCATATGAAATAGGAATGAGAAGTGTAGAAGTATACATAAATGGTGTAGGGCCTGCAAGAGATACTGCATTGCGTTCTTTACAAACAGGGGGATTAGAAGTAACAGCTATGAGTGATGTAACACCTATTCCTCACAACGGATGTAGACCACCAAAACGTCCACGTGGATAAAAGAAAAGGAGTGAATTATAATGGCTAAGAAGACTGAAGAAAAGAAAGTAGTTAAAGAAGAAAAATTTGAAGTGTATTCAGAATTAGGTTTTGGAGAAGATAATAATTGTTATTTAGCATTTGAAAAACCAGAATATAAAATGACTGAATATGTTGAAGGAAATAATTATGGTAAATTTGAACTAGAACCACTTGAAAGAGGTTTTGGTACAACTTTAGGTAATGCATTAAGAAGAGTATTGCTTTCATCATTGCCAGGAGATGCAATTGTTGCAGTTAGAATTGATGGAGTACTACATGAATTTCAAACTTTAGAAGGAATAATAGAGGATGTTACTACTATCGTTTTAAATTTAAAAAGAGTAGTTGTAAAAAAGAACACTGATGAATTAGTAACTGTTAAGATTAACGCTAAAGGAGAGGGCGTACTTACTGCTGCATATTTAGAAAGCCAACCTACTATTGAAGTAATGAATAAAGATCAAGTTATTTGTACACTTGCAGAAGGTGCAAAATTAAACATGGAAGTTACAATAGGTAGAGGTAAAGGATATTTAATTGCAGAAGAAGTTAAAAAGAATTTACCAGAATTAAAAGTTGATACTATAGCAATTGATGGAATATATTCACCAATAGAAAGAGTAAATTATGAAGTTGAAAAAACTCGTGTTGGGCAAGACAATAGTTATGATAAATTAATCTTAGAAGTATATACAAAGGGATCTACTTCACCTCAAGAAGCAATAGAACAAGCAGCTAGTATATTAATAGCTCAACTAGATAAGATTGATAATCCGGAATTTACTGATACTATTAAAGGATTGATGAAACAAAATGTTGAAGATCCAAAACAAAAAGTATTAGAAACTTCAATTGATGATTTAGAATTATCAGTTAGAGCATATAATTGTTTAAAGAGAATAGGAATAAATACTGTATCTGAATTAGTTGAAAAAACAGAAGCTGAAATGGCAAAGGTTCGTAATTTAGGTAAAAAATCATTGAAAGAAGTAATAGAAAAAGTAAAAGACTTAGACTTATCTTTTAAAGAAAGAGATTAGTAAGGAGGGTATTATGGCATACAGAAAATTAGGTGTTGATAACAAACATAGAAGATCTATGCTTGCTAATTTAACAAAAGATTTAATTATGAATGAAGCTATTAAAACAACTGATACTAGAGCAAAAGAATTAAGAAAGATGTTTGATAAAATGATTACTTATGGTAAAAAAGGTGATTTAATTTCTAGAAGAAAAACATTAGCTTTTTTACAAAATGATGAAGTTGCTACTAAAAAAGTATTTGAAGATTTAGCAGTAAGATTAAAAGATAGAAATGGTGGATATACAAGAATTATGAAGTTAGATGAAAGAAGAGGAGACGATGCTCTAATTTCTCTAATAGAGATTGTAAAATAAAAACTCGGTAATCCGAGTTTTTTATTTGAAATAATTATATTTTAGAGTTAAGTCGTTTTTTCTAGTAATATAATTAACATAATAATTCTTTTCTTCTAACAAGTCATTTTTAATTTTCTTGTTATTAGTAACTATTCCGTCTTTTACATATACATTGCCATCATACCAAGAGTAATCACTAAATATTGCTATATTATTATATTTAGAATTTAGTGCATCTTCTCCAATATAATTATTCGAATTATATTGAATACCAAATAGATTTAATATAGTTGGTAAAATATTTAATTGTGATGTTACTGTATTTATATTTACTTTCTTTTGACTATTGCTCCATATAAAGAATGGAGTTTTATTTATTAGATTATTACTTGTTTCTTTATACTTATCTAATATAGTTTTATCTTCTAATGTATATAAGTAGTGATCTGTGAATACTGCTATTATAGTATTATTTAATAATCCTTTTTCTTCAAGTTTATTTAATAACAATTCTACCATATAATCTGTTTCTTTTGCTTGTCTTCTAGCACACTCTTCTTCAGTGAGTATTACTTCTTCTTGTAATTCTTCATCAATTGTTTCTTCTTCACTAGTATTATCTAAGTTATATAATAATTTGCATACACTATTTTTATTTGTATTATTAAATGGCATATGTGTTGAATAAGTAATAATATAATTTAAAAAATTATTTTCAGAAAACATAAGATTACTATATTCTTCATTTAATATTAATTCTCTATCAAGTTTATAAGTTTGATCGTTATAGTTAAATTGATCTATTAATCCATAATAATTATCATATCCCCAATTTTTATAATTTAAAGTTCTTGAATAATATTCTCCTGAATTCATATGAAATGCATTTGTACTATATCCTATATTTTTAAATAACACAGGTAATGAAAAAGGGAAGTAGTTTTTATTAAACGAGTATGCATTTCTAGTGAATGAGAATGGAGTTATATAACCTATATTAACTGCAAACTCTGAATTAAATGTTGAACCACCACCATTATAAAATGAATAATGGTTATTAAAATTAAATGCATTGTTTTTCATGTTATATAATGTAGGTGTATCTTCTTTTGTTATTAACCAATTATCTATACCTTCTAATTGTAATAATATTAAATTTTTATTTTTATATATTCCAGTATATTTATTTTTATTTTCTTTTAGTATAAAAGAACTATTTAAAAATTCTAATTCACTTTCTGTTATTTCACTTTCTGTTTTTATATATGTTATATAAAAATTTCTATATGTATATTCAAAGAATCCTGTAATTTTTATACTCTTGTTATTGTCATTAAAAGCTAGATATATATTTTTAGGATTTCTCCAAGTACTCCAATTTAATACTTTATCTTCTTGTCCTAATAATAAAGGTATTGAATTATGTATTAAAACAAATAATAAAAATGTAATACCAATTAATAAACCATTAGTTTTATTTTTCTTTGGTATGCTTATAAATCCAATTATTATAAATCCAATTATTAATAATATAGATATATATATCCATATATTAGCATTTTTTAATGAATCTAATATATAAGGAGATGCTTCATTTGCTGATTCTATAAGGTTAAAATCAAAAAAACTTGAAGTCATTGAATAGTAAAATAAGTTAGATGTTAATGCAATTAAAAATATAATAGTCACTGATAAAAAAAAGAATTTACCAATTTTATAATTTAATAGTAATGTTGTTATGACAAAAAAAGATATCCAACAAATACTAAAAAGATTTGATACAAGACTAAAGGTAGGATAAAAACTAATATTATTACTATAAATTCTTATTACTAAATCCATAGCAATAAAAGGTAATGATACTAATATTATATGATAGTACTTTATAAAAAAAAGTTTTAATATTTTCAATATTTTAATTATGTTCTTTTTCATTTAATCACCATACTAATAAATTATAACACTCTAGTATTTATATGTAAATAAATAAGGTTGGTTATATTGCACCATATATTATTAAGTGTTATAATTGTGTTGATTTGAGAGGTAGTAATAATGCATGAAATAGCTATTTTTTTTGAAAATATTATTATTTCAATTGGGAATATTTACAGAGATAGTAAATCTATATATGATACATTTGGTAGTATATTAGCTATAATGTTAGCTTATAAAACTTTTTATATAGTTATAGGTCTTTTTTTTACGAGAAAATTTAAAAAAACAAATAATAAACACAAGTATGGTATTGTTATAGCTGCTAGAAATGAAGAAAAAGTAATTGGTAATTTATTAGACAGTATTAAAAAACAAGATTATCCTATGAAATTTATAACAATATTTGTTGTTGCTGATAATTGTACTGATAATACTGCGAAGATAGCTAGAGAACATGGTGCAATTTGTTATGAGAGATTTAATGATAAAGATAAAACTAAAGGTTTTGCACTTCAATTTTTATTTAAAAATATAGAAAAGGATTATGGAACGCAATCTTTTGAAGGTTTTTTTGTATTTGATGCTGATAATTTACTTCAAAAAGATTATATAACTAGAATGAATGAGTCTTTTGATTCGGGTGAAAAGATAATCACATCTTATAGAAATACTAAAAACTTTAGTGAAAATTGGATAGCTTCAATATATGCTCTTCATTGGTTGAGATCTGTTAGGACAAATCATAGACCAAGATCTGTTTTTAGATTAGCAACTAATATACAAGGTACAGGGTTTTTATTTCATAGTGAGATAGTAAGGAATGGTTGGAAATACACATCTCTTACTGAAGATAGAGCGTTGACTGCAGATGCAGTATCTCAAGGATATAGAATATCATTTAATAATGAAGCAATGTTTTATGATGAACAACCAATAAATTTAAAAATAGCATTAAGACAAAGATTACGTTGGTCAAGAGGACACCTTTTAGCGTTTCTTGAATCAGGTCCAAAATTATTTCTTAATATTTTCTTTGGGAAATTATTTGTTAAATTAAATTGGAGTGGAGAAAAAAAGGAAAATAAGAAAGTTACTTTTAAAGGTTTAATATTAAATATTATTGAATCTATAAGACATAGATTTGCTTCTTATGATACTTTGTTACAATTAACTCCTATTGTATTAATAAACTTAATTAGATGGTTAATAGTGTCTTTCTTTATATATTCTTGTTATTGCTATACAAATGGTATTAATAATGCTATGTTAATTGGTAAAAGTACATATTTATTAAAATTAATTGGTTCATTTGCTAATATAAATATAAATATTTCTCCTGGAATTAATTCTTTATTAATGGGATTTTTACTTTCTTTTATTTGGAGAGCTTTATATAGAATTGGTGTATATTTTGAAAATATCTGGATGGCTATTTATATTTTTATAGTTGAACATAAAAAGATAATTCCAATTTCATTTTGGAAAAAGGTATTATATTGTTTCACTTGGCCAATATTTGATATTATAGGTAGATATACTACTTATATAGCAGTATTTAAAAATGTAACTTGGAAACCAATACCTCATGAAAGTAAGGTTACTATTCAAGATATAAATAAAAGTAAAAAGATGTTATAATTATAATGGTGATTTTATGAAAGCTTTAGTTACTGGTGCTTCTTCTGGAATAGGAAAAGAAATATGTATATATTTAGATAGTCTTGGATATGAATTAATTCTTGTATCTAGAGACAAAGACAAGTTATTAGAAGTTCAAAATATATTAAAAAATAAATCTAAAGTGATTACTTTAGATTTATCTAATATAAATAATTGTTATAAACTATATAATTTAACTAGCAAATATGATGTTGATATATTAGTTAATAATGCTGGTTTTGGATTACACGGAGAATTTGTTGATTCTGATATTAATAAAGAAATTAGTATGATTGATTTAAATATAAAAGCAGTACATATTTTAACAAAATTATTTTTAAAAGATTTTGTTAATAAAGATAAAGGTTATATATTAAACGTATCTTCTTCTGCAGCATTCTTATCTGGACCTTTGATGTCGACTTATTATTCTACTAAGTCTTATGTATATAGATTAACAACTGCTATATACGAAGAATTGAGAAAAAAGAAATCAAATGTATTTATTAGTGTTCTTTGTCCAGGACCTGTTAAAACTAATTTTAATAAAACAGCTAATTGTAAGTTTGATATTAAATCAGTAGATAGTAAATATGTTGCAAAGTATGCAATATATAAGATGTTTAAAAAGAAGTTAGTAATTATCCCTTCTTTATATATAAAAGTTGGAATATTTATAAATAGATTTTTACCAATTAAGTTATCTTTAAAAATTGCATATAATATACAAGATAAAAAGAGATAAAAGTTTATACTTTTATCTCTTTTTGATGTATAATAGAGAGTATTATTTTCGGGGTGGTTATATGAATATTATAGATATTAATAAAATGACATATAGATATAATGAAGATTTTATATTTTATAATCTTGATTTAATCATTAATAAAAATAGTTGGGTAACTATATGTGGGCCTAATAAAAGTGGTAAAAGTACATTAATAAAAATATTATCTGGATTAATAAAAACTGATAATGATATAAAAATAGATAGTATAGTTCTAAATGATTATAATGTTGAAAAAATTAGAAAAGTAATAGGAGTAGTATTTGATAATTTAGATAATGGATTTATTTGTGATACGGTTAGAGAAGAATTAGAAGTCATATTACATAATTTTAAATTAAATAACATTAAAGAAAGAATAAAAGAAATATCAGAATTATTAAATATAACTAGTATTTTAGATAGAGACCCTCATTCTTTAAGTGGTGGTGAAAAGAATAAAGCTTTGTTAGCATGTGCGTTAGTTCATAGTCCTAAAATATTAATGCTAGATGATGCTTTTAATATGATTGATAATAATACTAGAAAAGAGTTATTACAATTATTAAATAGTTATAAGAAAAACAGAGGATTAACAATAATTAATGTTACACATGATCTAAGTGAAAGTTTTTATAGTGATAGGTTAATAGTTATCAATGATGGTTGTATTGTATTAGATGGGAAGCCTGAAGTAGTAATGAAACATGATACTTTATTATATAAAATTGGAGTTGATTTACCATTTATAGTTGATTTATCTAATAAGTTGATTTCATATGAACTGATAAATAAAATATATTTTGATATGGAAGAGATGGTGAACGACATATGGAAATAATTTTAGATAAGATTAAATATATATATGGTAATAAAATAAATGCTATTAATGATGTAAGTTTAAATATGAGTGAAAATATAATATATGGAATAATTGGCAAAACAGGTAGTGGTAAAACTACATTGGTAGAATTAATAGATAAGTTAATTGTTCCAGTATCCGGTAAAATAGTTATTGATAATTGTACTAAAAATAATTTTAGAAAAAACATAGGGTTAGTATTTCAGTTCCCTGAAGAGCAATTTTTTGAAACTACAGTTGAAAAAGAAATATGCTTTGCATTAAATAATTTTAATATTAGTAATAAAAATAAAAGAATAAAAGATTCTTTAGCAATGTTAGGCATGGATGAATCATATTTGAAAAAAAATCCATTTAATTTGAGTAATGGTGAAAAGAGAATGATTGCAATAGCATCTATATTAGTATATAATCCTAAAACAATAATATTAGACGAACCTACTATAGGATTAGATAATAAAAACAAAAGGATAATATTAAATTTATTAAGAAGATTAAATATAAGGTATAATAAAAAAATAATTATTATAAGTCATGATATAGATATGCTTTATCAATTGGTAGATAATATTATTGTTATGAAAGATGGTAGTGTTTTTATAGAGGGTGAAAAAGATATAGTATTTAATAATATTCAATTGTTAGAAAGCATTGATATTAGTGTTCCTAATATTGTTAAATTTGAAAATATAGTTTTAAATAATAAAAAGATTAAGCTTGGTTCTTATGATGATGTAAAAGATTTAATAAAGGCGGTGTATAGAAATGTCTGATATTAAATTTGGAAAGTACTATAATATAGAATCTGCAATGCATAATATGAATCCTTTGTTTAAGTTAATTAGTTTAATTATATATTGTATTTTGTTGTTTATAATAGAGGATGTATCTTTAATAATTGTTATGGCATTATTATTGATGATTTTAATTTCTTTTTCTAATATAAATTATATTTACTATTTTAAGTCATTAAAATTAATATTACCATTAATAATATTTATAATAATTATTAACACTATATTTAATGTTTCTTTTGTTTATACTAGTATATCAATATTAAAATTAATATTATTGATTTTATATTCTTCTATGATATCTTTTTCTACAAGTTTAAAAGATATTAATAATTCTTTAAATAAATTATTATATCCATTATGTGTATTTGGTATTAATACAAGTAAGGTATCTTTTTCTTTAAGTCTCTCTATTAGATTTATACCAATTATATTTGAACAAGGTTCTAAGATTATGAAATCACAAGCTAGTAGAGGATTAGATTTTAAAAACGGGAATTTAGTTGAGAAAATCAAATCTATAAAATCAATAATATTTCCAATGTTTCTTTTGTCGTTTAAAAGATCTGATGATTTAGCGGATTTTATGGAAATTAGATTATATAAATTTGAAGTTGTAAAAAGTAAAACAAAAATAAAAGATTTAGATGTTTTATATATGTTGTCACATATTATGTTAATAATACTATTTATTTTTAAATATATAGTTTGATTTAAAAGTTTATGTTATAATTTTAGAGGTGATATTTATGGTTAAGAAAAAAGAAATTAAAAAAAGAGAATTAGAAAAGAAGAAAGCTTTAAGAGAAGGATTGGAATATGATAATCCTACTAAAGGGATATTTTCTACTATAATTGTAGTTACTTTAGTTTTTTTCTCTTTTTATTTTATTACTAATTTAATAGTTAAGAATATGAATAAGTTTAATTATATTGATTCTACTGTTACTGTAACTATTCAATATGATGAGATATTAGCAGGTTCTACATTTAATATGAATGATGAAGAATATTATGTTCTTTTTTATGATTTTGATGGAGAATATGCAACCTATTATAATTTTTTAATAGGTTCTAGTGAGAGTAAAATATATAAAGTAAATTTAGGGAACGGTTTTAATAAACCTTATGTTTCTGAAAATACAAATAGTAAAGTAAATAATATATCTGATTTAAGAGTTAAGGATTGTACTTTGATTAAAATTAAAAATGGTAAAAACATATTGTATTTTGAAGGACAATATGAAGAAATAAAAGATAAGTTAAAATAAGTAAACTTGTCTTTTTTTTGTTTGATTATATTTTAATATAATGCTATATTTATTATAAGAGGTGCATATATATGAAGTATAAAGGTTTATACCAAAGAATATTTGAAATAATAATAATAATAATAGTAGCAACCGCACTAGGAATGTTTAGTGGTGGTGCTACAATATTTACAATGCTTTTTGAAAATGAGAAATGTGAGGAATGCAACTGTAATGTTGAAGATTCTGCAAATGAAATTGTAAGAGTATATCAAGAAATCATGAAAAGTTATTATGGTGATGTGGACGATAAAGAATTAAAAGAAATAGCAATTAACGCTATGTTATCTTCTCTTGGTGATCCAAATACAAGATATATGGATATAGAAACAAGCAATGATTTTAATGAGAAGATGTTAGGTGAGTATAAAGGTGTTGGATTACAAATATATAATGGTGAAAAAGGGATAACAGTAATGTCTGTATTTGCTGGAAGCCCTGCTCAAACTCTTGGAATGCAAATAGATGATGTAATAATATCAGTACAAGGACAACCAGTTACTGAATTAAGTGCAACAGAAGCTTCTATTTTAATTAAATATGGAACACCTGATACTATTAAAATGGAAATATTAAGAGGCGAAGAAGTAATTGAATATACAGTAGAAAAACAAACCGTAATAATTGATTCGGTTACTAATAAAATATTTAGAAAACAAAATAAAAATATTGGATATATAAGTTTATCTGTATTTGCTAGCAATTCATTTGAACAATTTAGCTATTCTCTTCAACAATTAGAAAAAGAAGAAATAGATGGATTAATAATTGATGTAAGGGATAATACTGGCGGATATTTACATTCGGTAACTGATATATTAGATTTATTTTTAGAAAAAGATAAAGTGTTATATCAATTGAAAACAAAAAAAGAAACTGAAATAACAAAAGCGTCAGATGATGAACATAGAGATTATCCAATAGTAATATTAACGAATTCTAATAGTGCATCAGCATCAGAAATATTAGCTGGAGCATTAAGAGAAAGTTATGGTGCTTATACAGTAGGTACTATTACATATGGTAAAGGCACTGTACAAGAAACGGTTCAATTTGATGATGGTTCAATTGTAAAAATAACTACTAAAGAGTGGTTGACTCCTAATGGTAATACTATTAATGGAGTTGGTATAAGTGTAGATTATTTAGAAGAGTTAATTGGAAATTATGGTGATGATACTGATAATCAATTACAAAAAGCAATAGATGTTATTATAGAAATGATAGACTAATAATCTATCATTTCTTTGTAAAGGAATTAATTTAAACTTTTAATTAAAAACAATAGTATGTATAATTAAGTTGAGGTGTATTATGCGAGAATTAGTTATTGGAGACATTTTAAGAATACAATGTTATAAGCATAATGGTGATATTCATAGAGATTGGAATAAATCTAAAGTATTAGAAATAAATGACGATAGTATAGTTTGTTATAATAATAGAGTTAGAGTAACTGAGTCTGATGGTAGGAAATGGAATACTAGAGAACCTGCGTTGTTATTTTTTTATAAAGATAGTTGGTTTAATATAATTGTTCAATTAAAAGAAGAAGGAATATATTATTATTGTAATATTGCAACTCCATATATAATTGAAAACAATGTTATTAAATACATTGATTATGATCTTGACTTACGTGTTTTTCCTGATGGTGAATATAAAGTACTAGATGAAGATGAGTATGATTATCATAAACAAATAATGGGTTATTCTAATGAGTTAGATAAAATTATTAATTTTGAATTAGATAATTTAATTGAAATGTATAAAAAAAGAGAAGGACCTTTCTCGAAAGAGTACTTAAAAAAGTATATGAATATGATTAAATAATGCAGATTTTATCTGTATTTTTAATTATTTTTACAAATATTAACGAAAAAGATAAAAAAGATTAGAAATTTGTTGACACACCTTACTATATTTGATATATTAGGTATGCACTTAAAAAAAGTGCGTAATGATCTTTGAAAACTGAGCGAAACGTCAATATTAATTTGAGTATAAGCTAAGGATTTTTTAAATTTTTAAATTAATAAATAAATGTAAGTTTATTTTTTTTTGAGAGTTTGATCCTGGCTCAGGATTAACGCTGGCGGCATGCCTAAGACATGCAAGTCGAACGAAATAGTCCAATGAAGTCTGAGTGCTTGCACAAAGATGGATTTGGGTTACTATTTAGTGGCGAACGGGTGAGTAACACATGGGTAATCTACCTTTAAGATTGGAATAACACAGGGAAACTTGTGCTAATACCGAATATCAAATAAAAATGATTTTTTTATTTTGAAAGGTGCCTCTAAAGCACCGCTTAATGATGAGCCTGTGCCGTATTAGCTAGTTGGTAGGGTAATGGCCTACCAAGGCAACGATGCGTAGCCGAACCGAGAGGTTGATCGGCCACACTGGGACTGAGACACGGCCCAGACTCCTACGGGAGACAGCAGTTAGGAATATTCGTCAATGGGGGAAACCCTGAACGAGCAATGCCGCGTGAGTGATGAAGGTCTTATGGATTGTAAAACTCTGTTGTATGGGAAGAACGACTAAAATAGGAAATGATTTTAGTGTGACGGTACCATACCAGAAAGCCCCGGCTAACTACGTGCCAGCAGCCGCGGTAATACGTAGGGGGCAAGCGTTATCCGGATTTATTGGGTGTAAAGGGTGTGTAGGCGGTTTGTTAAGTATAAGATTAAAGCCCGGGGCTTAACTCCGGTTCGTCTTATAAACTGGCAGACTTGAGTATGGTAGAGGCAAATGGAATTTCTAGTGTAGCGGTAAAATGCGTAGATATTAGAAGGAACATCAGTGGCGAAAGCGATTTGCTGGGCCATTACTGACGCTGAGACACGAAAGCGTGGGGAGCAAATAGGATTAGATACCCTAGTAGTCCACGCCGTAAACGATGAATACTAAGTGTTGGAGTTTTCCAGTGCTGAAGTTAACACATTAAGTATTCCACCTGAGTAGTACGGTCGCAAGGCTGAAACTCAAAGGAATTGACGGGCACCCGCACAAGCGGTGGAGCATGCTGTTTAATTCGAAGATACGCGAAAAACCTTACCTAGATTTGACATGCCAATGACCGGTTTAGAAATAAACTTTTCTCTTCGGAGACATTGGACACAGGTGGTGCATGGTTGTCGTCAGCTCGTGTCGTGAGATGTTTGGTTAAGTCCAATAACGAGCGCAACCCTTTTCCTTAGTTGCTAACATTTAGTTGAGAACCCTAAGGATACTGCCGGTAATAAACCGGAGGAAGGTGGGGATGACGTCAAATCATCATGCCCCTTACATCTAGGGCAACAGGCGTGCTACAATGGCCGGTATAGAAAGATGCAATATCGTAAGATGGAGCAAATCTCCAAAGCCGGTCCCAGTTCGGATTGAGGTCTGAAACTCGACCTCATGAAGTTGGAATCGCTAGTAATCCCGAATCAGAATGTCGGGGTGAATACGTTCCCGGGTGTTGTACACACCGCCCGTCACGCCATGGGAGTCTGTAATACATGAAGCTGATAGCTTAACCTTTTAGGAGAGAGTCATCGAATGTAGGACAGGTAACTGGGGTGAAGTCGTAACAAGGTATCACTACCGGAAGGTGGGGATGGATCACCTCCTTTCTAAGGAGTAATCTATTAGAGAGTTACGTTCTTAGTCTTATACTTAAAAAATCGTTTCGCTTAGTTTTGAGAGATTATTTCTCTCAGTAAAAATAGTTCTTTGAAAACTTGATAATGTGGTAGTCATGTTTTTTTAACGAGAAAAAACATGACGTTAAGATCTCATTTTTATTAATATTTATATTAATAATAAAGATCTCATCAAATTAGGATTATAATAAATGGTGGTTAAATTAATAAGGGCATATGTGAGGATGACTTGGCACTGAAAGATGATGAAGGACGTGACAAACAACGATATGCTTCGGGGAGCCGTAAGTAAGCTTTGATCCGGAGATTTCCGAATGGGGTAACCCACTTGTGGTAATTCGCAAGTATCGTTTAGTAAATAAATAGCTAGACAGAGAGTAACCTGGTGAACTGAAACATCTAAGTAACCAGTGGAAAAGAAAGAAAAATCGATTTCCTTAGTAGTGGCGAGCGAAAAGGAAACAGCCCAAACCAGTCTTAGGACTGGGGTTGTAGGACCTTAAGCACAGAGTTACAAAATTATAGTATAGCTGAATAAGTTGGAAAACTTAATCGTAGTGGGTGATAATCCCGTAAGCGAAATACTGTAATCTCTTTAAGGTATCCTGAGTACGGCGAAACACGTGTAATTTTGTCGGAATCAACGGGGACCATCCCGTAAGGCTAAATACTCTTTAGTGACCGATAGTGAACAAGTACCGTGAGGGAAAGGTGAAAAGAACCCCGGAAGGGGAGTGAAATAGAATACTGAAACCATATGCCTACAAAAAGTTAGAGCCCGTTAATGGGTGATAGCGTGCCTTTTGCAGAATGAACCGGCGAGTTATTGTATCGTGCAAGGTTAAGTTGAAGAAACGGAGCCGAAGCGAAAGCGAGTCTGAACAGGGCGTTCAGTACGATGTAATAGACCCGAAACCAGGTGATCTAGCCATGAGCAGGTTGAAGATAAAGTGAAATTTATTGGAGGACCGAACCGACTTACCCGGAAACGTGAGCGGATGACTTGTGGCTAGCGGAGAAATTCCAATCGAACCTGGAGATAGCTGGTTCTCCCCGAAATAGGTTTAGGCCTAGCCTTGAGATAACACATTGGAGGTAGAGCACTGAATAAATGATGGTCCCAACTAGGGATACTGAATTTAATCAAACTCCGAATGCCAATGTTGTGTTTCTCAGGAGTCAGTGTATGGGTGATAACGTCCGTACGCGAGAGAAAAAGAATTCAGATCGCCGATTAAGGTCCCAAAATTTATGCTAAGTGGGAAAGGATGTGGAGTTGTCAAGACAGCTAGGAGGTTGGCTTAGAAGCAGCCATCCTTTAAAGAGTGCGTAACAGCTCACTAGTCAAGTGACACTGCGCCGAAGATGTACCGGGGCTAAGCATAATACCGAAATCGCGAATTTAATGTTTTTAATATTAAGTGGTAGGGGAGCGTTCCATATGCACTGAAGGTTGACCGTGAGGACAGCTGGAGCGTATGGAAGTGAGAATGCCGGTGTGAGTAGCGCAAGACAGGTGAGAATCCTGTCCACCGTTTGCCTAAGGTTTCCTGGACAAGGTTCGTCCTTCCAGGGTAAGTCGGGTACTAAGGCGAGGCCGAAAGGCGTAGTCGATGTCCAACAGGTTGATATTCCTGTACCACCTATGTAACTGATGGAGTGACGAAGAAAGCTAAAAAGAGCCAGTAATTGGATTCTGGTCTAAGCACAAAGGTTAGTATAAAGGTAAATCCGTATACAGATTAACTGAAGTGTGATGGTGACGAAAATCCTCGGATTTTCTAAATTTTTTGACGCTATGCTTCCAAGAAAAGCTTCTAAGGCTAATTATATAGGTGCCCGTACTAAGAACCGACACAGGTAGGCAAGGAGAGTATCCTAAGGTGAGCGAGAGAACTATGGTTAAGGAACTCGGCAAAATGACCCCGTAACTTCGGGAGAAGGGGTGGTCTAGCGATAGACCCTCAGTAAAGAGTCCCAGGCAACTGTTTACCAAAAACACAGGTCTCTGCTAAGCCGTAAGGCGATGTATAGGGGCTGACGCCTGCCCAGTGCTGGAAGGTTAAGATGATGGATTAGTATGATGTAAATCGATAACGAAGTCTTGAATTGAAGCCCCAGTGAACGGCGGCCGTAACTATAACGGTCCTAAGGTAGCGAAATTCCTTGTCGGGTAAATTCCGACCCGCACGAAAGGCGTAATGATCTGGGAACTGTCTCGACCATAGACTCGGTGAAATCTTAATACCTGTGAAAATGCAGGTTACCCGCGACAGGACGGGAAGACCCCGTGGAGCTTTACTGTAGCTTGATATTGAAATTTGAAATGTTATGTAGAGGATAGGTGGGAGACTTTGAAACTAGAACGCTAGTTTTAGTGGAGTCATCCTTGGAATACCACCCTTAATGTTTTAGATTTCTAACTTAGGACCATTATCTGGTTCAAGGACAGTGTCTGGTGGGCAGTTTGACTGGGGCGGTCGCCTCCCAAAAAGTAACGGAGGCGCCCAATGGTTCCCTCAGAATGGTTGGAAATCATTCATAGAGCGTAATGGCATATAGGGAGCTTAACTGCGAGACCTACAAGTCAAGCAGGTGCGAAAGCAGGGCATAGTGATCAGGCGGTTCAATATGGAATGGCCGTCGCTTAACGGATAAAAGTTACCCCGGGGATAACAGGCTTATACCATCCAATAGTTCACATAGACGATGGTGTTTGGCACCTCGATGTCGGCTCGTCACATCCTGGAGGCGTATTAGCTTCCAAGGGTTGGGCTGTTCGCCCATTAAAGTGGCACGCGAGCTGGGTTCAGAACGTCGTGAGACAGTTCGGTCCCTATCCGTCGTGGGCGTAGGAAAATTGAGAAGATCTGTTCTTAGTACGAGAGGACCAGAATGGACGCACCTCTTATGTATCTGTTGTCACGCCAGTGGCATTGCAGAGTAGTTATGTGCGGAAAGGATAAACGCTGAAAGCATCTAAGCGTGAAACCTACTTCAAGATGAGTTTTCCCATGTTAATTCAGTAAGATCCCAGTTAGACTAACTGGTTGATAGGCTAGAAGTGGAAGCATAGTGATATGTTGAGCGGACTAGTACTAATAGATCGAGGATTTAACCCTAATTTATATAATTTAATTTGTTGCAAACCACATTATCATGTTTTCAGAGAATTATTTCTCTATTTTGACTAGTGATTATAGCGGAGTGGATACACCTGTTCCCATACCGAACACAGAAGTTAAGCACTCTAGCACCTACGATAGCCGAATGGCGAAAATAGGCAATTGCTAGTCATTTTTTATGTTTATAAGACCTTAATGGTCTTTTTTTTATTGTTAAAATATTTCTTTTAAGTTATAATAATATTAGGTGATAATATGGAATACAAGATAACTACAAATAGTGAATCAGAAACAATGGAAATAGCTCAAAATATAGAAGCGGATAAGTTTCCAAATATGATTATATGTCTTTATGGAGAATTAGGTAGTGGTAAGACTGTTTTTACTAAAGGTTTTGCTCAAGCATTAGGAATAGAGGAAGTTATAACTTCTCCTACTTTTACTATAATTAAAGAATATGATGCTGAAATGCCTTTATATCATATGGATTTATATAGGTTAAATGAAATGGATGATAGTATAAATATAGAAGAATATTTTGATAAGAAAGGTGTTTGTATAATTGAGTGGGCAGACATAATACAAGATGATTTACCTGAAGAAAGGTTAGATATTAAAATTAAAATTGTAGATGAAGATACTAGGGTAATGATTATAACGCCATATGGACAAAAGTATGAAGAATTATGTGAGGGAGTATTATGAAAACGTTATTCATTGATACTTCCTCTTTTTCATTAACTGTATCATTAATTATTGATGATAAAGTATATAGAAGAGATATAGAATCTATTAATGAACATTCAAAGTACGCTTTAACAGAGTTAAATGCTCTTTTAAAGGATTTAAATGTTAATCTTAAGGAAATAGACAAGATTATGGTAATCAATGGTCCTGGCTCTTTTACAGGGCTTAGAATAGGTGTTACTATTGCTAAAACTATTGGATGGTCTTTAAATAAAAATGTAATACCAATATCTTCTTTAAAAGCATATGCATTGTCTAATAAGGATTATGATTATTATATACCTATGATAGACGCGAGAAGAGATTGTGTTTATGGTGCTATATATGATAGAAATTATAATTGTATTTTTGAAGATCAATATGTAAGTATTGATAAATTAAAAGGAGAATGTAATAAGTTAAATGGTAATAAGTTATTAATAAGTTCTTTAAATATAGATGATAATACTATAAAACCACATTTGGATATATTGTCAATATACAATTATTATAAAGATAATAAAGGAGTAAATGCTCACAAGTTAATACCAAATTATTTAAAGAAAGTAGAAGCCGAAGAGAAAAGAGAGTGTAATAATGATTAGAAAATATAATGAAAGTGATTTTAATAAATTGAATGTATTAGGAAGGGATATTTCTGATAATTATATTTTTGATATAAATAATGATTGTTTTGTGTATGAAGAAAATGATAATATTATTGGTTTTATATCTTATAAATTGTTAGTAGATAGAGCTGAAATAATTGATTTGTTTGTACATATTAATTATAGAAGAAAGTTAATAGGATCTAAATTATTAGAAAATATGATTGATGAATGTAAGAGTTCTGGTTGTAAAAGTATTACTTTAGAAGTAAAAGTAACTAATATTGCAGCAATAGATTTATATAAAAAATATAAATTTAAAATAGTAAGTACTAGAAAACAATATTATGAAAATAATAGTATTGATGCACATTTAATGTATAGAGAGTTGTGATTTATGAAAGATATTTATGTATTAGCAATTGAAACATCTTGTGATGAAACAAGTGCAAGTATTGTTATGAATGGTAGTAAAGAAATTGCTACTGTTGTTTTAACACAAATGGATATACATAAGTTATATGGTGGAGTAGTTCCAGAAATTGCTAGTAGGCATCATATTGAAAATATTACTTTGGTATTAGAAGAATTACTACAGAAAGCTAATATGAAAATAGATGATATTGATTTAATAGCTGTAACTTATGGACCTGGATTAATAGGATCTTTATTAATAGGTATACAAGCTGCTAAAACATTAGCATTAATATACAATAAACCATTAATACCTATTCATCATATTGCGGGTCATATATATGCTAATAAGTTAGTAGGAGAGTTTAAGTTTCCTCTAATATCATTAGTTATAAGTGGAGGACATACTGATATTATATATATGGAAAATGAATATAGTTTTAATAAACTTGGTGGTACTCTAGATGATGCTGTTGGTGAAGCATATGATAAAGTAGCTAGAGTTCTAGGTTTAGAATATCCTGGTGGTCCTATGATAGATAAATTATCACAAATTGGTAAGATAAATTATAAATTACCTATGCCATTGGATGATGATTCTTATAATTTCAGTTTTAGTGGTTTGAAAAGTGCTGTAATTAATTTGGTTAACAATGAAAATAGCAGAGGAAATAAAATTGTTATTGAAGATTTAGCAGCATCTTTTCAAGATGTAGTTGTTAATACTTTAACTAAGAAGACTATGAAAGCTGTTAAACAATATGATGTTAAGCAATTGTTAATAGCAGGTGGAGTTTCTGCTAATAGTTCTATAAGGGAAGAGTTTAAAAAGTTATGTTCTGAAAATAATGTTGAATTGTTAATACCAAACATTCAATATTGCACTGATAATGCTACTATGATTGGATGTGCTGCATATTATGCATATAAAAAAGGTATAGTAAGTGATTATAGTTTGAATCCTAAATCTACTGATAATTTAGGTTAAATATGGTAGAATATAATTAGAAAAGAGGTGTTTATATGAATAAAACTATTGATAAAGTAGTAAGTAATATGAACATGGAAGGTTTTAATATTACTAAAGAAGAGGGAAAGAAAATAACCGATATAGCGTTGAATGATGTTAAGAATAAGAAGTTAAGTTATAAGCAATTTGTAAATATAGTTAAAGATTTAGAGAAAGATAAATCTTTGTTGATGACATTATGGGAACAATTTGGAAAAGATGGAGAAAATAAGAAAAGATGATTGATTATGATAATGTAATAAAAATAAAATGTGAAAAAGATCCAAATTGTTACCCAAATACAAATGTATTAAAGAATATTTATAATATAACAGATTCAAAGAAATTAGAAACTTATGAGAAATATATTACTGGTATAGAATTATATAAAATGATTGAAGAAAATTATACTGGTAATTTTGATGTTGAACATTATAAAGATATACATAAAAGATTGTTTTCAAAAGTATATACACCAGAAATAGCTGGTACTTTAAGAAATTATGATTTAATAAAAGCTGGTACTTGTTTTTGTATTGGTAATTATGTGGAAGATAATTTAAAAAGCACATTAGAAAGAATGAAAAAAGATATGCATAATATTAATACTTTAGATGACTATATAAATAATTTAGTCCATTATTATTCTGATTTAAATATGATTCATCCTTTTAGAGAGGGTAACGGAAGAACTTTAAGAGAATTTTTAAGACAATACGTTGTTAGTCTTAATGACTATTATAATATTAATTGTGAATTAGATTATTCTAAAATGGATTCTGAGAAGTTTTTTAATAATACTGTTAAAGATGATTTTGATGGTTTGAAAGAAGAGTTTACTAAAGCATTTGTAGATGTAGAGAAGGAAAAGAAAGCTAGAAGAACAAGATGAGGTGAAATATGGATTTTAATAAATTAAATGATAAACAAAAAGAGGCAGTATTAAGTGTCGATGGGCCTCTTTTAATTTTAGCAGGTCCAGGTTCTGGAAAAACTAGAGTATTAACATATAAAATTTCATATTTAATTGAAAACGGATATGCTAAACCATCAGAAATACTTGCTATAACATTTACAAATAAAGCTGCAAAGGAAATGAAAGATAGAGTTTATAATCTTATTAATGAAAGTGATATACAAATATCTACTTTTCATTCATTCGGATTAAGAATATTAAAAGAAAATTATAAATTATTAAATATGGATAGAAATTTTACTATACTAGATGAATCAGATAGTATTTCAGTTATTGAAAAAATATTAAAAGAGATGAATTTAGATACTAAACAATACAATCCTAAGAATATTAAGTATAAGATTAGCAGTTGTAAAAGCGAATTAATAACTTGTGAAGAATATTCTAAATATTCTAAAAGTGGAATTGAAGAAATAGTACAAAAGGTATATAAAAAGTATAGAGAAAAGTTATTAAAAACTAATTGTTTGGATTTTGATGATTTATTAATGATGCCAATAATGTTATTCAAAAGTAATAAAGAAGTATTAGAGCATTATCAAGATAAGTATAAATATGTATTTATTGATGAATATCAAGATACAAATGAAGCTCAATATATTATGTCAAAGATGATTAGTGAAAAGTATAAAAATATATGTGTAGTTGGTGATGAATGTCAAAATATATATTCTTGGAGAGGTGCTAATTATAAAAATATACTTAATTTTGAAAAGGATTATAAGAATTCAAAAGTGATATTATTAGAACAAAATTATAGATCTACAAAAAGAATATTAAATGTTGCTAATAGTGTAATTCATAATAATAAAGACAGAAAAGATAAAACTTTATTTACTGATAATGAATTTGGTGAGAAAGTTAAATATATAACAGCATATGATGAAAAAGATGAAGCTGTAAGAATAGCAAATGAAGTTAGTAATTTAAAAAATAATGTTAAGTTAAGTGAAATGGTTGTACTATATAGAACAAATGCTCAATCTCAAATATTAGAAAGAACTTTTGTTGAAAAACAAATACCTTATAAGATAATAGGTAGTTATGCTTACTATAATAGAAAAGAAGTAAAGGATTTAGTAGCATATTTAAAATTGATTAATAATTTAAAAGATGATACAAGTTTGCTAAGAATAATTAATGTACCTAAAAGAGGTATTGGAAATAAAACTGTTGAAGATATAATTAATAAA
Source organism: Bacilli bacterium (assembly GCA_028700595.1). Taxonomy (GTDB): domain Bacteria; phylum Bacillota_I; class Bacilli_A; order RF39; family UBA660; genus JAQVSJ01. Next base: position 37,716 of record JAQVSJ010000003.1, read on the forward strand.
GCAAGAGAAAAAGATACAAGTATATTTGAATCAATTGAAGATAAGAAGTTGATGGAATTTAAAGAAATGATTTTAGATATAAAGAAAGAATCTGAATCTAAAACATTGACTCAATTAATTGATTATATATTTTTGAAAACTCACATTAAAGATGAATATATGAGTGATAAAGTAGAAAATGGTGATTCAAAAATTGAAAACTTAGAAGAATTTAAATCTATTACTAAGAACTTTGAAAGAGAATCTGGCAATGCTTCTTTAGAAGACTTTTTATTAGAAACATCGTTAATAAGCGATATAAATGAAAATAATAACGATGAAGATAGAGTTTCTTTAATGACTATTCATTCTGTAAAAGGATTAGAATTTGAAGTTGTATTTGTTTCTGGTCTTGAAGAAGGACTGTTTCCTCATATTAATTCTTTGAATGAAAAAGAAGGGTTAGAAGAAGAAAGAAGATTATTCTATGTTGCTATAACAAGAGCTAAGAAGTTAATATATTTATTTAATACTAAAATGAGAATGATATTTGGTGGAACTAATATTAGTAGTCCAAGTAGATTTATTAGTGAAATAGATGTAGATGATATTGAATCTAATAATTGTGAGATGAAAAGTTTTAATAAAAAAAATATGTTTATTGATGAAAATATTGATTATAAAATAGGTGATCATATTGAACATGATGTATTTGGTAAGGGAATAGTTGTATCTGTTCAAGATGAAGAAATTTCAATAGCATTTTCTAGTAAATATGGAATAAAAACTTTAATGAAAAGGCATAAAAGTATTAGGAAATCAAAGTAATATCTTTGATTTTTTGATATAATATTAATAGGTGATATTATGGATAGAATTAATGAATTAATTAAGTTGATAGAAGAAGCAAACTATAATTACTATTATTTAGATAAACCTACAATTAGTGATCAAGAATATGATAGATATATGCAAGAATTAATAAGATTAGAGCAAAAGTATCCACAATATAAAAAAGAGGATAGTCCTACGGTAAGAGTTGGGGGCATTGTTTTAGAAGAGTTTGAAAAAACAACTCATAATATACCTATGTTAAGTATTAGTAATGTATTTAATGAAGAAGATATTAGAAATTTTGATTTAAAAATTAAAAAAGAAAATATTAATCCAGAATATGTATGTGAGTTAAAGATAGATGGATTAGCAATATCTTTGACATATAAAAACGGGTTATTAGTAAGAGGAGCAACAAGGGGAGATGGATTAATAGGAGAAGATGTTACTAATAATATAAAAACAATTAATTCTATTCCGCTTAAATTGAATCAAAATATTGATATTGAAGTTCGTGGTGAAGTATATATGAGTAAGAAAGTATTTACTGAGCTTAATAAGAATAGAAAAGATAAGTTTATGAATACTAGAAATGCTGCTGCAGGAAGTATTAGACAATTGGATTCTAAAATATGTAAGAGTAGAAAATTAGATTGTTTTATATATCATTTACTAAATCCAATGGATTATGATATTAATACACACCATGAAGCATTAGATTTTATGAAATCACTCGGATTTATTGTTAATGATAACAATAAGTATTTGAAAAATATTGATGAGGTAATTGAATTTATTAATTATTATACTAAAAAAAGAAAAGAATTACCTTATGAAATAGATGGTATTGTTATTAAGTTAAATAATATTAATGATCAACAAAAACTTGGAAATACTTCTAAGTATCCAAAGTGGTTAACAGCATATAAGTTTCCTGCAGAAGAGATAACTACTAAATTAAAGGATATAGTATTTACTGTTGGAAGAACTGGTAAAATAGTGCCAAACGCTGTTTTAGAACCTGTTTTAATACAAGGTTCAATAGTAAGTAGAGCAACCTTGCATAATGAAAAGTTTATATTAGATAAAGATATTAGAATTAATGATATTGTAAGTGTTGTTAAAGCCGGAGATGTAATACCAGCTGTTTTTGAAGTGAAAAAAGATAGAAGAAGAAATAGTAATAAATTTAAAATGATAACTAATTGTCCTATATGTAATTCAAAACTCGTTAAAAAAGAGGAAGCATCTCATTATTGTATAAATGAAAACTGTGACGCCAGAAAGATTGAGACTCTTATTCATTTTTGTGAAAGAAATGCAATGAATATTGAAGGTTTAGGAGAAAGTATATTAGAAGAATTTTATAATATGGGTTATATAAAGACTATAGATGATATATATTGTTTAAGTAAGTATAAAGATGAATTGTCTAATTTGTTTGGTTATGGAGAAAAGAGTATAAATAAATTATTAGAATCTATTGAAAACAGTAAGTCTAACTCATTAGAAAGATTGTTATATGGATTAGGAATAAGACAAGTAGGTTTAAAAACTGCAAAAACTCTTGCAAAAAGATTTAAGAGCATAAACAATTTAATTAATTCAAATGAAGAAGAATTATCAAGTATAAATGATATTGGTCCAATTATAGTTAATAATATATTAAGTTATTTTAATAATAAAGATAATATTAAGTTAATTAATAATTTAAAAAGAAATAATTTAAATATGGAATATATTTCTAGAAATGAAAAGAAAAATATAAATATTACTGGAAAAACATTTGTGATTACAGGTTCTTTATCAATTTCAAGAGAACAAATTAAAGATATTATTGAAGAAAATGGTGGTAAGGTTACAGATTCTGTTACTAATAAAACAGATATATTGATTTTAGGTAAAGATGCAGGTAGTAAATATGAGAAAGCTAAGAAGTTAAATAAAGAAATATGGGATGAAGATGTTTTGAAATCAAAAATTAAAATATAGATGCTAAAAGCATCTTTTTTTCTAAAAAAATCTAAGAATTTTTATATTATTTGTGTTAATTTAGGGGAAATTTTTGATTTCTAAAGAAATTAAAAATTAGAAAGGAGGAAATATGACAA
>JAQVSJ010000018.1:0-3927 GCA_028700595.1 Bacilli bacterium
TTGATTTATTAGTTGTTATATGATAAAGTATTAATACAAAGGATGTGTACTTATGGAAACAGTAGTAATTATAGTATCAATATTGTTAATTTCAATTGTATTATTACAAAGTGCTAAAGCAGAAAGTGCATCTCAAATAATACAAGGTGGAAATGCAGACTTATTTAGTAATAGAAAAGAAAGAGGAGCAGAGTTGTTTATTAGTAGATTAACTTTTGTTCTTGGTTTTACTTTCTTTACTATTTGTTTAATTATGTCATTTTAATAATAATTGCTAAAAAAGACTATTTATTAGTCTTTTTTTATTTTATAATATGTATAGGAGGCACATATGAAAGAACAAATAATAAAGTTATTAGATAATGTTGGAGATATTAAAAGTAGCGGAAAGAGAGCAAAGTATAATGTTAAGCCTCTTGATGAAATTGAAATACATAAAAGATTAAAGGAAGAGTATGATATTGATTTATCAGAAGTTTGCAATTTAATCAGGGAATTAGAGAAAAAAGGAGAAATTTATAGAACTAAATCTGGGAAATTTACTTTATATAAATTTACAAATTTAAAGATTGGAAGAATTAGTGTTAATAAAAAAGGATTTGGATTTGTAATAATGGATGATGGTCCTGATATTAAAATATTAGAAGAAAATATGAACGGCGCTATACATAATGATGTTGTAGCAATTGATATGTTAGAAAATAGTATAGAACAAGGTAAAGTAGTTAAAATATTAGAAAGATCTTTAAATGTAGTTGTTGGAGAATATTCTAATGATCTTAATATTGGAGCAATTAAAATAGATAATAGTAAGATGAAATTAAAAATAATTATTGATGAAAAAGATAGAAATAATGCTATGCCGGGTCACAAGGTATTAGTAGAACCATATGAAAAGATTAATGATAATACTTATAAAGGTAAAGTAATAGAAATATTAGGACATAAAAATGATCCGGGAGTTGATATTTTATCAATCGCTTATGAAAATGAAATAGATAATAAATTTTCTAAAGAAGCTATTGATGAAGCAAATGCTCTACCTAAAAAAGTTAGACTAGAAGATATTGCAGATAGAGAAGATAAAAGAGAAGAGTTAGTTGTTACTATTGATGGAAATGATGCAAAAGATTTTGATGATGCTATAAGTATTAAAATATTAGAAAATGGGAATTACTTATTAACTGTTTATATTGCAGATGTAGATGCATACATAAAAGAAGGAAGTGCTTTATATAAAGATGCATTAAGTAAAGGAACAAGTTCTTATTTAGTAAATACTGTAATGAATATGTTTCCGGAAGTAATTTCTAATGGTATATGTTCTTTAAATCCAAATGAAGATAGACTTGTTGTTGCTTTTGAAATGGAAATTGATAAGAATGGAAGAACTGTATCTGATAGAGTATATAAGAGTGTTATTAATTCTAAAAAGAGAATGACATATGAAAATGTTAACAGATTATTTGATGGTGAAAAAATAGAAGATTATGAACCTTATAAAGAAATGTTAAATAATATGAAGAATTTATCGAGAATAATTAGAAAGTCAAAAGAACAAAGAGGTTCTATTGATTTTGATATACCAGAAATTAGAATAGAAGTTGATGAATTAGGTAATCCAATATCTATTGGTATAAGAGAAAGAGGAGAAGCAGAAAGAGTAATTGAAGATTTTATGATTAAAGCTAATGAAACTGGTGCTGAACTTGCATTTAATTTTGTTATGCCATTTTTATATAGAACTCATGAAAAAGCAAAAAAAGAGAAGTTAGCTATATATATTGATATATTAAATGCTTTAGGATTTAGAATTAAAGCTGATTTAAAAAGAATAAATTCAAAAATGTTTCAAAATATAGTAAAACAGATAAAAGAGCATATTAATAATAATGTTAAAGATGAAAAATATAAAAAGATTTTATTTGAAGTAATATCTGAAACGGGATTAAGATCTATGCCAAAAGCAATATATAGTACTGATGAATTAATTGGACACTTTGGTTTAGCATCTACTAGATATGCGCAATGTACTAGTCCTATAAGAAGATTTCCTGATTTAGTTAATCAAAATATATTAAAAAGAATGACTAGTGGTGAAGAAATTACTATTGAAGAATTAAAAGAATTAAAAGAAAAATTAGTTTATATTGCCGAACATTGTTCAACTAAAGAAAGAAATGCTATTCAATGTGAAAGAGATGTAGAAGATATGAAAACTGCAGAATATATGAAAAACCACATAGGAGAAGAATACAAAGGAATAGTATCAAGTGTTATACCTTCTGGAATGTTTATAAGATTAGACAATTTAATTGAAGGATTTGTTAGAATAAGTGATTTAGATAATGATTATTATATTTTTGATGAAAAAGGGCAGTATTTTATTGGTAAGAGAACAAAGAAGAGATATCAAATTGGAACTCAATTAAACGTAAGGGTTATAGCAGCATCTAAAGAAGAAAAAACAATTGATTTTGAAACAATTAAAACATTGAAAAAAGATAGCAAATAATATATATTTGTTTTAAAGAATTGGGTGATTATATGGAAATAGTTAATAGAAAAGCATCATTTTTATATTTTATTGAGGATACTTATGAAGCAGGAATTGTTTTGAAAGGTACTGAAATAAAATCAATAAGAAAAGGTGAAGCGAATCTTAAGGATAGTTATGTAATTATTAGAAATAATGAAGCATACATTTTAAATATGTTTATTTCTAAATATGAAGAAGGAAATATTAATAACCATGAAGAAACTAGGAATAGAAAACTATTATTAAACAAACAAGAAATAATGAAACTAAAATCAAAAATTAATATTGAAGGATATACAATTGTACCTTTAAAAGTTTATATAAAAAGAGATAATGCTAAAGTTTTAATTGGTGTAGGTAAAGGTAAAAAAATATATGATAAAAGGGAATCAATAAAACAAAAAGATATTGAAAGAAATGAGAGAAAAGCAACTAATTACTTTTAGTTGCTTTTATGATATAATACACTCATGGGGTCGTCACGGTTTCGACGGGAATAATATGGCTTAAATTGCAGTCGTAAGGTATGCGTCAAATCCAAAAAAAATTAAATAACTGGAAACAGAAATCAATTAGCTTTCGCTTAAGGAAGCTGCTTCTACTGTCTATTTTCTCATGATGGATTTTAGAGGCTCATTAAAATGAGATATACTATTATAAAGTTTGTGAAGAATAGTGAATAAAAACAAGCTGGTCAATTAATATTTTGTATATTTAATATTGTTGACAAGATAAGTAAATATAATAAACTGTAGATATTTATGTTTGATTATTTTCGGACATGGGTTCAATTCCCATCGACTCCACCAAATATAATAATTTTTTATATTAAAAATATCTTATTTGATTTAAAAAATAATGTAATAGTGTTTTCAAAAAAAGTAAGTGAAATCATTGAGAATATAAATTGATTATTTTGTAGAATTATATGTTTAATCTTTTTTGTTAAAAAGGATTGAAAAAAAATAACAAGTGTGTTATTCTTTACAATAGGAGGCGTGTGATATGGAAGAAATAATGGAATTTTTAAGTGCAAATTGGATTTATGTTGGAGCAGCATCTTTAGTTATAATAATTATAATTATAGGAATAGTTGCTGGAACAAACAAAAAGAATAAAAAGAAAGCAAATCCGGACATGATAAGTGTTTCGGATAATCAAAACTCTGATGTTCAAATGGGTGTAGCAGCAAATGCCGCAGCATCATTAGAACCAGTAAATAGTATGGAACAAAAACCATTAGAAGTGGCAGAAGAATCTTCAATGCCTGTTTCTAATGAGGATTTTAATCCTTATGCTGTAAATCAACCAACTGATAATCAAAGTATGGAACCATCAACAATGAGTATGCCAGTTGAAGAACCAATGATGAATACACCAGTTGAGGA
>JAQVSJ010000018.1:4027-10786 GCA_028700595.1 Bacilli bacterium
CCAACAGCAATGCCAGTTGAAGAACCAATGATGAATACACCAGTTGAGGAACCAACAGCAATGCCAGTTGAAGAACCAATGATGAATACACCAATTGAACCAGTAATAAATATACCTGTTGTAGAACCAATTGCACAAAATACAACTGAAATTCCAGTTCAAGAGCCAGTTTTAGATCAATCTTTGGCAAACAATGAAGAATCAATACAAGAACCATTGAATAATACTTCGGTTGAAGAACCGGCTGTAAATAAAACTGAGCAATCAATTGATGTTATAGATTTTTAATTAAAATATTGAAGCCTTAGGGCTTCTTTTTTTAAAAATATTATTTTTCATATGTTATAATTATATTGATAATAGGAGGATTATATGAAGAAGATATTTTTATTTTTTTTGATTATGCTTTTATCAGGTTGTGCAATTAAGTATGATTTGACTATTAATAATGATTTAGGTGTAGAAGAAGACATTAAAGTTATGGAATTAAAATCGACTTTAAATAAGTATGTTGTAAGTGTAGAAGATTTTATTAATCAAAGTTTAAATTATTACAAATCTGATGATAAATATAAAATTTATAACATTATTGATGATTCTAAAGATGGCTATGCAATTGGTAATGCTTATAATAATTATATTAATATTGAGGATTATTGTAATAATAGTGTTGCTAAAGATTCATTTTTTAAAGAATGTAATTGTGAACAAGATGGGAATTTAGTTACTATAACTATGGAAGCTGTTGATTTTAATGAGTATTTATTTTCTAGTGAATTAGAGGAATCTATTATTAAAAATGCAGAATTGAATATTTTTTTGCCTTATAAAGTTGTATCAAGTAATTCGAATTCAAATAAAGATAATATATATACTTGGGAATATGGATTAGATAATTATAAAAATGATGTTGTAATAGTATTTGATACATCTAAAATATATAGAGATACTAACTACTCAATATTCATATTAGGTGGTATAATATTAATTATGATTGTTGGTGGTATATATATTTATAATAAATATCAACAAAACAGTAAATATTAGGAGGAATTATGAGTGGCGATTTTATAATATCAACTTTGAAAAAGATAATTGATATATCTATTGTATGGGCAATGTTTTATTTTATATTAAAAAATATAAGAAATAATGTTAAAATGACATTGTTATTTAAAGGAATTATAATAATTTTATTAATAAAGTTAATTAGTAGCTGGTTTAATTTAACTACTATTGGATTAATATTGGAATATATAATTATGTGGGGACCTTTAGCATTAATAATTATATTTCAACCTGAAATTAGAAATGCGCTTGAACAATTAGGAAGAACTCAATTATTGGGAAGACATAAGACTTTAACTATTGGAGAAAGAGAAAATTTAGTATATGAAGTAGTTCAAGCAATTGATTATTTAAAGAAAACAAGAATTGGTGCATTAATTATTATTGAAAGAGATGTTAGTTTAAGAGAATATATTGATAAAGCTAAACCAATATATGCTCAGATTTCTAGTGAGTTACTAATTTCAATATTTTTTCCACATAACCCTCTACATGATGGTGGAATAATTATTCAAGGAGACAAAATTACTTGTGCTGGTGCTGTGTTTCCTACGAGTGTAGATTTAAAAATAGGAAAAAGGCTAGGAACTAGACATAGAGCCGCTTTAGGTATAAGTGAAGAATCAGATTGTATAGCATTAATTGTTTCTGAAGAAACTGGAAGAATATCAATAGCAATAAATGGTGAATTAAGTTACAATTTAACAATTGAAGATGCTAGAGATATATTATTAGAAGAGTTAAAGCCTAAGACTGAGTTATTTCCTGAAGAAGATTCTGATGAAGATGAATCTGAAATAAAAGAAGGTGATAACAATGAATAAAGCAAAGTATATATTTAAAAAGATTTTAAGATTTTTTGATAAGATTATAATTATACCTATTACTAAATCATTTATGTGGATTAGTAAAAAGCTTAAATTAAAAGGGAAAAGTTTTGAAAAATTAATATCTAAAAAAGGAAGTTTAATCATTGTTTCATTAGCAGTATCATTAGCAGTATTTTTCTTTGTAGATAATAAGACAATAATATTGTTAGAGACATCTGCAGATGTAATATATAGTCAAAAAGTTAATGCAATATATAATGAAGAAGCATATGTTATTGAAGGATTACCTGAAACAGTTGATATTACTTTAATAGGAAGAAAATCTGATTTGTATTTAGCAAAACAGTTGCCTTCATATGAAGTGACGGTTGATTTAAAAAGTTTAAAACAAGGAACGCATAAAGTTAGTTTAAAGTATAAGGGAGCAATTGATACAATAAATTATAAACTAGATCCTTCCGTTGCATCAATTACAATTTATTCTAAAGTTTCAGAAGTTAGAAGTGTTAATGTAGATATATTGAATGAAGATAAATTAAATACTAAATTATCTATTTCTAGTGTTAATTTAGATTCTACTGATATTATAATTAAAGGAGCTCAATATAAATTGAATGAAGTTGCTATTGTAAAAGCTTTAGTAGATATAAATAGCATACCTAATATAGATGTAGGTACTATTACATTAGAAGATATACCATTAATTGCTTATGATCAAACTGGCAATGTAATAGATGTTGAAATAGTTCCTTCGACAGTTAATGCTGATATATTAGTGCAGTCTCCTAAGAAGACATTACCAATAAAAGTAGTTCCTGTTGGTACTCCTGCATTTGGTAAGGCAATTAAAACGATTGATACTTCTGTAGAATCAGTAACAGTATATGGTGATCAAACTATTTTGGATAATATGAGTTTCGTAGAAGTAAATGTAAATATAGAAGGAATAAGTGAAGCTAGAAAAACAACTGTTACAATTGAAAAACCATCAGGTATAAGGTTTATAAGTAGTAATAGCACTGAAATCGATATAACTTTAGATGGAGAAATTACAAAAGAATTTGAAAACATACAATTAGAATATACAAATTTATCAGAACTATATAATGCATATGCAGGAAGCATGGAAGATCAAAATGTAACTGTAATAGTTAAAGGTGTAAGTTCCGTTATAGAAACTTTAGATGCTTCTACAATTAAGGCATATATTGATCTAAAAGGATATACTCAAGGAACGCATGAAGTAGAAGTAAAAGTAGAAGGTAGTGATTTAAGATTAAGTTATTTACCTAAGGTTAAGAAAGTGTCTGTAATACTTAGTTCAAAATAATGTAAAAATGCTTTAAATTGTTGACATTGTCAACAATTTTTAGTAAAATCACTATTGGTACATTTTATATCCCATATAGATAATGTTTCGGATTATCTAACTATATAAGAAAGGGAAAGAATATGAAAAGTTTTATACAAAAAAAAGAAAATATTAAAAGAGAGTGGTACATTCTAGATGCAACAAATATACCTCTTGGACGTTTGGCATCAAAAGCGGCAACTTTACTTCGTGGTAAGCATAAGCCTACTTTTACAACAAATGTTGATTGTGGTGATTATGTAATAATTATTAACTCTAATAAAGTAAAATTAACTGGTAATAAATTAGAAGATAAGAAATATTATAATCATAGTCAATATCCAGGTGGTTTAAGAGTAAGAACTGCAAAAGAAATGATTGAAAAATATCCAAATGAAATGATTGAACTAGCAATTAAAGGTATGTTACCTAAAGGTAGACTTGGAAGAGCTACTTATAAGAAATTATTTGTTTATGTTGATGAGAATCACAAGCATGAAGCACAAAAACCTAAACAAATCGATGTAATAAAGGAGAAATAATATGGCAGAAAAGAAAATATATTATGGTACTGGACGCCGTAAAAGTTCAATTGCTAGAGTAACTCTTGTATCTGGAAAAGGTAAAATAATTGTTAATGGTAAGGATGTTAATGAATATTTTCCATTTAAAACTTTAATAATGGATTTAACTCAACCACTTACAGTAACTGATACTGTAGATAAGTTCGATGTTAATGCTGATGTTAAAGGTGGAGGATTTTCTGGTCAAACTGGTGCTATTCGTTTAGGAATAGCAAGAGCATTACTTGAATATGATTCTAAATCCGATCCAAAAGATGAGAAATCATTTAGATATATATTAAAAGCACATGGGTTTGTAACAAGAGATTCAAGAAGTAAAGAACGTAAAAAATGCGGTTTAAAGAAGGCTAGAAAAGCACCACAATTCAGTAAACGTTAATACAAAAAAACATCGAAAGATGTTTTTTTGTTAATAAATATATGTTATAATTTAATGTAGGTGATAATAGATGTCAGGAAAAAAAGAGTTTAAAACATTAGAAGAACAAATAGATATTTTAAGAAGTAAAGGTTTAATAATAAATAATGTTGATAAAGCTAAAAGTATATTATTAAGAGAAAATTATTTCTTTATAAATGGTTATAGATATATATTTTTAAAATCTGTAACTAATAAGACTTTTTTACCTGGGACTACTTTCGAAGAATTATATGCTTTATTTACATTTGATAGATGTATTAGAAATATAATGTTTAAAAATATATTGATAGTGGAAAATAATATTAAGTCAATTATTAGTTATCAATTGTCTAAAAAATATGGTATAAAAGAAAAAGATTATTTGAAAAGTTCTAACTTTACAAAAGATTATTCAAAATCTAGACAAGTTATTGATATATTAAATAAGATGAAAAGACAAATTAGGGTGAATGTTAAGCAACATAGTGCTACATTACATTATATAACAAATTATGGTTATATTCCTTTATGGATAATGGTAAAAGTATTATCGTTTGGAATAATTAGTGATTTATATTCAATATTAAAGGATGATGATAAATTAGCAATTGCTAGATATTATGATACAGATATTGAAAATTTAGAAATATTTTTAATGGTATTATCTAATTATCGAAATTTATGTGCGCATGAAGATATATTATATAGTCATCAAACACAAAAAAACATATTAGATAATAAATATCATAGATTATTAAATATTCCAATGACAGATAATGAATATATATACGGGAAAAATGATCTATTTTCTACAATATTAATAATGAAACATATGCTTTCTAATGAAGAATTCAGATTATTAGCATATGAGATTGGTTATGAAATAGATATATTGGATGGTAAAGTGGATGTTATACCGTTGCAATTAATATTAGATAAAATAGGATTTCCACCTAATTGGAGAGAAATTGTAAATTTATAGGAGGATTTATGAATAAAAAAATAATTTTGACTGTTTCAACAATTGGTACATTTTTCATTGGAATGATTGCTATGTATTTTTTAATTTCATATATACCTTTAAAAACAGAGTTAATTGAAAAAACAATAAATAAATATGAAGTTGAAGAAAGTGTAATAACAGAAGCGATTGATAGAGTTCATAATTCTGTAGTTGCTATACAATCTTTTTCAGATGATGATTTAGTTGGAACGGGAACTGGATTTGTATATAAAAAAGATTTAGAAAAAGGATATATTATGACAAGCGCACATGTAATAAGTGAAGGTGACAATGTGTCAGTTACTTTTTCAGATGATAAAAGTGTTGTCGCAGAAGTTTTAGGATATGATATTTTTGCAGATATAGCAGTATTATCAATACCAATTGAAAATGTTGTTGAAGTTGTTCAAATTGGTAATAGTGAAGACTTGAAAATAGGCAGTACTTTATTTGCTATAGGCACTCCAATGGGAATAGAATATAAAGGAACAGTAACAAAAGGAATATTATCTGGAAAGGATAGAATAGTAACAATGTCAATTGCTGGTTCAAATGATTGGATGGTAAGAGTATTACAAACCGATACTGCGATTAATCCGGGTAATAGTGGAGGACCGTTGTTTAATTTAGCTGGAGAAGTAATTGGTATTAATTCTTTAAAAATTGTAATAGAAGAAGTAGAAGGAATGGGTTTTGCTATACCAATTGAAGATGCAATGCAATATGTATTAAAATTAGAAAAAGGAGAGAACATTTCAAGACCTTATCTAGGAGTTGGTTTAATAGATATAGATGAGATATATTCTTTATTTATATATGGAATTATATTAGATAATAGTGTTGATAGCGGAGTTGTTTTAGGTGAAATAAAGGAAGATGGTCCAGCATATAAAGCGGGTATAAAAGAAGGAGACGTAATTACAAAGATTAATGATCATAAAGTAGCTAATAAAGCAGAGTTTAGGTATAGATTATATGAATATGAACCAGGTGAAGAAATAATTATAACTGTTAATAGAAAAGGTAAAATTAATAATTATAGAGTTGTATTGGGAGATAGTAATAAATAACTATCTCTTTTATATTGATATACATAGTAAAATATGTTAATATTATTGTGCTTAGGAGCGTAGTTAAATGGTATAATGAAGGTCTCCAAAACCTTGGTTGTGGGTTCGATTCCCTCCGCTCCTGCCAATTATGTATAAATTAAAAAATCTAGTTATCTAGATTTTTTTAGTATTTTATAGGATTGCTCATTAATTCTATTATAAGATTCATATTATCATCATTAGCTGAAATGTTCCTCTTTATTTGTTTGCACTTTTCACATTTATATACTATTTTATATTTTCCTTTTTTTGAAGATTCAATTGCAATAGGTTTTAATATGCCATTGCAAGTACATTTTCTATCACCTGGATTTATATCTACATGCTTTGATGAGAGGCAATAAGGACAGTGATCTCTTGCTGTATAACCAAGAGACTTTACTTCTTTTTTACATACTTCACATATAAAAT
>JAQVSJ010000019.1 GCA_028700595.1 Bacilli bacterium
AAGATATTATAGAATATAAAAAATGATTGAAACATTTAAAATTTATGATAAAATAGATATAGATTAGATTTAATCAATTTCTTTTCTAGCAATGATTTTTCTTAAATAAGACTAGTCAACGCTCCATAGGAAAATAAAATCAATCTTTAGATTGATTTTTTTATAACAACAATAATATATAATTTTAAAATAAGAACATTAAAATGTTCTTATTTTATTTTGCCTTTATCTATTTCATTATTTAAATCATAAAAATCAGTTGCTATTTGTCTACTTATTGTAGTAAATATTTCTTTAATACTTAAATATTTCTCATTCACTAATCCTTTGAACGAAAAATCTTCAGTTGCTTTTTTTCTCGTTATTTCTATTTCTGTTTTGCCACTTATCAAGTTTCTTCTTTCAACTAACAACCTATCATTATATTTATAATAAGCTATTCCACTTCTTTTTTGAACATAATCAGTATTTTGATCAATTATTGACCATTCTTTACCTATATATTGTGCTTTTTTTATAAAATCTAATAAATAAGTATATTTCTTATTTAATTCTTCAGGTCTAGATAATTTAACCATCTGTGTTTTATATTTATATTTAGTTGATGAAACCATAGTCAAACTATTGTCCTTTTCAACATTTAAAATATAAAACTTTTCATAATCTTCATTCCTAGAATTATAATTTGTACTATTACTTAATTCTTGTAAAAAATCAACAGGATCTAAGTTTTCAGTAATTATGTCGTCTACAGTCTTCTTCAAATATATTGCACCTTGATAATATACTTGTTCTTTTTCCAATATATCAACTCCTATCAATATATTCATTATTTCTAATACATAAAAATACTATCGGAGAAATTAAACCAAATGTAATAACTGTAAATATAAATAATAAAACATATTTTTTACAAAACATTTTATATATATTATATAAAGCTGTAAAATATAATATTATACTTAAAAAAACCACTATTAAAGTAAATATAAAATGAAAAGTATTATACACATCAATTAAGTATATTGTAGATAACAATGAGAAAACAAGCAATGCATAAGACATAATTCTTTTTTTAAATGCTATATTTCCTATAATAAAAGTATTAAATATTGGTAAAAATGAAATCCATGAGTTTTTTATTTGTTTTTTATCTGCAATTGTTTTTATGCTAAAAGATAGAAACGCGTGAAGAAATAATAGTATTACTAAAATACCAATTAAAATTTCAAATGGAAAATATATAATCTCATTTATAACGTTTAATATACTCTGTTCCATATACACCTCATATTTTGATTATATCATATTATTCATATGTTCTTAAACTAACTTTTTTCTTTTCTAAAGATATACTATCAACATAACAATCAACAATATCTCCAACACTAAATAACTCGCTAGGATGTTTTATAAATTCTTTAGTAAGCTTTGATATATGTGCTAAACCATCATCGTGCAATCCTATATCAATAAATATACCAAAATCAACTACATTTCTAACAGTTCCTTGTAACTTCATTCCAACTTTCAAATCTTCTATCTCAAGTATATCATTTTTCAATATTGGCTTAGGCATATCATCTCTAAGATCTCTTAATGGTTGTTTTAAAGAATTAACTATATCCTCTAAAGTATAAATATCTATTTTTAATTTATCTGAATATTGCTTTAAATCTATTGATTTTAAAGCTTCTTCTATTTTACTTGTACCTATATTTTTAGGCTCTAAATTTAAATTATCTAATAAAGACATAGCAACATCATAACTTTCTGGATGAATTGAAGTTTTATCTAAAATATTATCACCATCCACTATTCTAATAAATCCAATTGATTGTTCAAATGCTTTACCAGATAATATTTTTTCTTTTTTTAATTCTTCTCTTGATTTAATTTTTCCTTTTTTATTTCTATAGTCAATTAATTTATCAATAACCTTTTTATTCAATCCTGAAATATAATTTAATATTGAAAAACTAGCTGTATTGGCATTAACTCCTACTCTATTTACTACTTTACTAACAGTGAAATCCAATGATTCATTTAATTGTTTGCTAGGCACATCGTGTTGATATTGACCTACACCAATACTCTTTGGATCAACTTTTACAAGTTCTGATAACGGATCTTGCAATCTTCTACCAATACTTATTGCACTTCTTTCTTCTACATGCAAATTCGGAAATTCCTCAATTGCAAGTTTGCTTGCAGAATAAACTGAAGCACCAGCTTCATTAACTATAATATATTGAACATTAAGATTACTTTCTTTAATTAATTGAGCAATAAAAGATTCTGATTCTCTTGATGCAGTTCCATTTCCCATTGCAATTATGTCTACATTATATTTTTTAATCAATCTAATAACTTCTTCTTTAGAATTTTCTTTATCGTTTACTGGTTCATGTGGGAAAATAACGCTTTTATCAATTAATTTCCCAGTATTATCTATTACAGCAAGTTTACATCCTGTTCTAAATGCTGGATCAAGTCCCAATACTATTTTATCTTTCATAGGAGGCTGTAATAATAATTTTTCTAAATTTGAAGCAAAAATATCAATAGCTTTTTCATTAGCATAATCAGTTATTTCACTTCTTATTTCTCTTTCAATACTAGGAAATATAAGTCTTTTATAGCTATCTTCTATTGCTTCAACAACTAATTTATTAGATTCACTAGTATTATCTTTAATTATTACTCTTTCCAAATAATCAAATATTTTTTTAGTATCAATATCAATTTTAACATTTAATACTTTATTCTTTTCTCCTCTATTTAGCGCTAAAATTCTATGAGGTTTAATATATTTAATAGATTCACTATATTCATAGTACATTTCATATATTTTATCAGTATCTACATTCCCCTTTTTTAAAGTTGACTTAATAACTCCATTATTAAAAATATAATTTCTTATATATCTTCTGTAAAAAGAATTATCGCTTATATTTTCAGCAATAATATACTTAGCTCCAATTATTGCATCTTCTGCAGATGACACTTTGTCATTTAAATATTTATCTACTCCTACTAATTGTTTTGGAAACTCTAATATATATTTTGCTAAAGGTTCCAATCCAGCATCAATAGCATCTGTTGCTTTTGTTTTTTTCTTCTCTTTAAAAGGTCTATATATATCTTCTACTTCTACTAATTTAATACAATTTAGTATGTTATTTTTTAATTCATCAGTTAATAATCCTTTTTCATCAATTAATCTAATTACATTCTCTTTTCTTTCAAATAAATTCTTTTGGTACTCATATACTTCACTAATTTTCCTTATTTGTTCTTCATCTAAATTACCTGTTGCTTCTTTTCTGTATCTAGCAATAAAAGGAATGGTATTTCCATCTTCCAACATTTTTAATGTTATTTCAATTTGTTGCCTTTTTATATTTAATTCATCTACCATTTCATTAATAATTAAATTATTCATAATACCTCTTTCTATTCATGTCTTAATGATTCAATTGGATCTAGTTTTGCAGCTCTAGAAGCAGGCCACAAACCTGATAATACACTTAATAATACACTAATTATCATTCCAAATAATACAAATTGTATTGTTATTTTAGAAACACTTGCCTCAAATAAATTATTTGTATAACTATTAGCAATAACACTTATTATTGTTGCCAATACAAGACCAATTAATCCGGAAAATAAACCTATTAAAAAAGCTTCTGATACAAAAATTCTCTTTATGTCTTTTCTTCTAGCTCCAATAGCTTTTAATACTCCTATCTCATTTGTTCTTTCTACTACACTTATATATAATACAACCAATATCATTATAGCCGATACAAATAGAGATATTGCTGCAATTCCGGCTAGAACATATGTTATAACATCTAGCATTTCATTAAATACACCTAACATTTGTTCTTGAATAGATGGAGAATATCCCATTTCTTTTAATTTTAATTTTGTTTCTTCAACTACATCTTCACTGTTCATTGTTAATACAACTGAATTAGGTTTAAATTCAAGACCATTATTCAAATATAAAGACTCAAGATCTTCGTAATTAAAATACATTTGATAACTATTTTCAGATATTCCACTTATTGTAAATTCTTTTTCTAGCATTTTGCTTTCTTCTACAAAATAAACCTTAATCTTTTTACCTATTGCTTTGGTGTAATCTTCATCAATTAAATCTGATAACATTACATTTAATATTATCTCATCTTCTTTAGGTAAAGATCCTTCTAATAAATCTGATAATAAAAAATTATTGTTAATTGTACTAAACATCTGAATATTGTAATTTTTATCATCAATATTTATTCTACTATTTGACATCATACTATTAAAAACTTTTTCTATTTTATGCAAATTATCAATATTAGATAATTGTTCTATATCTTCTTTTTCTAAAGTTTTTACACCTTCATAAAAAGGCCTATAATCATCTCTTTCTATTGGTTTGCTTAACTCTATTGTTAAAGGATTTAAATTTTCATTCATTATATCTTTAATATAATTTTTTACTCCTTCTCCTAAAGAAAGCATTACAATTACACTCATTATTCCTATAGAAGCTCCAATAGATATAAGTATATTTCTTGCTAATTTCTTTTTCATATTATTTAATGCTAGTTTAATTGCAGAAATAAAATTTAAATTTTGTTTATGTTTAACATCTTTATCATACTCTTCATTAAATTGAACACTATCACTTCTTATTTCTTCACTAATTATTTCTCCATCACTTATAGTTATTACTCTATTACAAATAGATGCTACTAAATCAGAATGAGTAACCATTATTACAGTTATTCCACTTTTAGATATATTTCTCAGAATATCTAATATTTGAACACTAGTTTCTTTATCTAAAGATCCAGTTGGTTCATCAGCTAATATTATTTTTGGATTATTTACTAAAGCTCTAGCTATTGCAACTCTTTGTTTTTGTCCACCACTTAATTGATTGGGTCTTTTATACATTTGATCACTTAACCCGAGTTTCTCTAATATATCAATTGCTTTCTTAATTCTCTTTGTTTTAGAAACATTAGATAAAGTCATTGCTATTGTTACGTTGTCTAAAACATTTAAATGCGAAATTAAATTAAAACTTTGGAAAATAAATCCAATTTCATCTTTTCTATATTTATCTAATTCTTTTTCGTTAAAATTCTTTAATAACTTATTATTTACTAATAACTCTCCTGAATAGTCAGTATCAAGACCCCCAATAATGTTCATTAATGTGCTCTTCCCACTTCCTGATTCACCTAGTATTGCTACTATTTCACCTTTATCTATTTCCAAATTAACTTCTTTTAAAGCTTTAAATTTCTTTGAACTAGATATTTTATAAAACTTAGTAAGTTTATTTATTTTTAAAATACTCATTTTGAATTCCTTTCACACTTATATATTTCTTTTAATCTCTGTTTTTTCCTTCTTAAATAAATTATTTAATATTTGCGAAATTTTAAGTACTATAAAAGAACCAATGAAAAATAACACTAAATATATTAATAAGAAAACCAAATATGGAACTTTATCATATATAATACTAAAAACCGGCAATGATGATTGATGAAATGGGCTTATGAAAAACATCTTAAGTCCTTCACCTATATTTAAATAATAGGTTGTTATATCAATTAATAATGCAGATAAGACACATATTATAAATACAATTGTTGCATAATATAAAGATTTAAAATTATATTCTATTTTATTGTTCATTAACAATAAAAACCCAATTACAACCATGGAACCATGATGTATCATCGTTTGAATATTAATACCTATAGTAGTAACAAATACTGTTTCAGGATAAATCATACAAGATAAACCTGCTATTAATGAATAAGTTCCAAGAAAAGCAAAACAAGCTTTCTGTATCTTTTCATTTTTAGTAAAACCTGCTATTAAAGCTACGTACATTGGCACTGAACAAAATTGAAATGGAAATATATACCAAGGATAAGACCACCATGTTTTAAGCTCATCATAATTAAATGAAAAATTAATTTGTTTATATACTTCTAAAGTTAAACATACAAATGCATAAAGTAATAAAATCTTTTTAATCTCAGAAACAGACAAATTACTATACTTCTTTTTAATTAATACTAGCAATAAAATAATTATTACTAAAAACATTATGTGAAACCATCCATACATAGTTGGTTCTTTCATCTTTGAATCCAAAAATATTAATATATTTTCTAAAGCATTCATAAAATCACTCCTAAACAATTATATCAAATTATTAAAAAAACAGGAAACCTGTTTTATATTTCTTTTTTTGATTTATGCTTACAATATAAAGAATTAAGAATCTTAACTTTTTTACCAATCTTAACATCAAATTTCTTTTTAACACCTTCAGGTAAACGTCTTTTAATAACTTTCATGAATTCATCTCCTTTTAACTAGTAAATTATATCATATCAAACAATATTTTCAAATAGTTTTTTCTAATATACATGTTATAATTAATATGACATAGATACTTTTTAAAATTAACATAGATATTTGAAAATATATATATAAATATTTTAATAAGGTGGGTGAATTAAAATGTATATTGAATTGAAAAATGTAGATAAAATATATAAAATGGGTGAAATAAAAATTAAAGCTGCAGATAATGTAACATTTGGAATTGAAAAAGGAGAATTAGCTGTTGTTCTTGGTCCTTCTGGAGCAGGTAAAACAACTGTTTTAAATATACTTGGTGGTATGGATAAATGTGATAATGGTCAAGTATTTGTTGATGGAAAAGATATTACTAAATACAACAATAAAGATTTAATTAAATATAGAAGAAATGATATTGGTTTTGTGTTTCAATTTTATAACTTAGTTCAAAATCTTACATCAATAGAAAACATAGAATTAACAAATCAAATATGTAAAGATACACTACCTGCTGAACAAGTGTTAACTAGTGTTGGGCTTAAAAATAGAATCAACAATTTTCCAGCTCAATTATCAGGGGGAGAACAACAAAGAGTTGCAATAGCAAGAGCAATTGCAAAAAAACCAAAATTATTACTTTGTGATGAACCAACGGGTGCATTAGATTCTAAAACTGGTAAAAAAGTATTAGAAGTATTACAAAATGTATGCGAAGAATATGAGATTACAGTAGTAATAATTACACACAATTCTATTATTTCTCAATTAGCAAACAGGATTATAAAAATGAAAAATGGAACAATTGAAGAAATAACAATTAATAAAAAACCAAAAGATATTAAGGAGATTGATTGGTAATGAAGCTATTGCTGAAAAATACCTTTAAAAAAATTAGAAAATCTCTAGGAAGATTCTTTTCAATAACTTTTATTATAGCTCTTGGAATAAGTGTTTTTATGGGTTTAAGAGAATCAACAGCAGGTATGTTATATACAGCAGATAATTATTATGATAAAAGTAATTTAATGGACTTTAAAATAACTAGTACACATGGATTAACTGATGATGATATAAAATCATTAAAAGATTTAGAATATATAGAAAAAGTAATTCCATCATACTCAATAGATGTTTTAGAAAATGGAAAATCAATAAGATTACACTCTATAGAAAAAGAAATAAACAACGTTACACTAATAGAAGGAAGAACTCCAGATAATAACAACGAATGTCTTGGAGATTACTATAAATATAAAATAGGAGATATTATAAACTTTGAACGTAAAAATATAAGTGATTATATAAAAATTAATAGTTGTAAAATAGTTGGAACAATTAATTCTACATTATATATTAGAAATGAAAAGGGTATTTCAAATGTAGGTAATGGCAAATTAATATCATTTATATTTGTAAATAAAGATATATTTAAAATAAAATATTATACTGATATATACATAACTGCAAAAGAATCAATAAATAAAAACTCATATTATGATGATTATTCAGAACAAATAAGTTTATTAAGAACAGAGTTAGAAAAATTAAAACCAATTAGAGAAACAATAAGATATGAAGAAATATTAGTCGAAGCTAATAATGAAATAATTAATATTAAAAAAGAATTAGATAAAAAAATAAATGAAGCTAATAATAATTTGAAAAAAACAAAACAAGAATTAGATATTGCTTATAATAAATTAAAAACAAACAAATCAGAAACTATTAAATATTTCGAAAACAATTATCAGTTACTAAACAATAATAAAGAACTAATAATACAACAATTATCACAATTAAATATTGAGATTAAACAATTAGACAATACAATAATAGAAATATATAACAACATTACATTATTACAAGAACAATTACAAACAACTATAGATCAAGAACAAAAAAACATTATTAATGTACAAATAAGTGATTTACAAAGTAAATATGATAGTCTAATAGAAATAAATGAAACTTTATTTGAAATTGAAAATGGACTAAATGATTTAGATAATAATTATAATCAGTTTGAAATTGAAATTGAAGAACAAGAGAAAAAAATTGAAAATGGTTATATTAAATACTATAAAGGACTAAATGATTTAGAAAAAGTAGAAGAAGAAACAAATAAAAAAATTGAAGAAGCAAAAGAAGAAATTAATAACATAGAAAAACCAAAATGGTATTTATTAGATAGATCATATAATAGTGGATATAATAGTTATAAAGAAGATATTATAAAAGTTGATGCAATAGCAAAAGTATTGCCAGTATTCTTTATACTAATTGTTATATTGATGATTTCAAATACACTAACTAGATTAATTGAAGAGGAAAGAACAGAGATTGGAATATTATTATCAAATGGATTTAGTAAATCAAGTATAATATTTAGTTACTTAGTATATGTTTTCATAGCTGGTTTAATAGGTATTGTAATTGGTTTAACAATTGGATATAGTTTATTTCCAACTATAATATATGGAGTTTTCCTATCAAGATATTATGTGCCTAAATTAATTACAATTGTAAGTCCTTTACCTTTTTCATTAGTAATAATAATTACATTATTTATAATGACAATAGTTACAATAATTTCTTGCTCAAAAGAATTAAAACAAGTACCTGCAACTTTATTAAGACCAAAACCACCAAAAAGTGGCAAAAACATTATTGTTGAAAAAGTTAATATTTTATGGTCAAAATTGAGTTTTATATGGAAAAACACAATAAGAAACTTGTTTAGATATAAAAAAAGAATAATAATGACTATATTAGGTGTAGCAGGCTGTACTGCATTATTATTGTCCGGAATGGGAATAAATGATAGTATTAATACAATTTCAAAAATACAGTACAACGATATAATTAAATATGATAGCATGTATATTTTAGAAAATAATATTAACGAAATACCAAATGAATTATTAAATATATTATTAGATAATGGCGTTGTTAATCCTTTACTAATAAAACAAAATTCATATACCTTCTCATTTGAAAACAAAACAGAAGATGTATATTTAATTGTTCCATCTAATATCATATCATTTAATAACTATGTATCATTAAAAAACATTGATACAAATAAAAATATTAGCATAGAAAATAATGGTGCAATAATTACTGAACAAATGGCTAAATTACTTAATGTAAAAAAAGGTGATATTTTAAGTATAAGAAATAGTGATAATGAGTTGTTTTTAATTTATATTTCAGATATAGTAAAAAACTATGTTTCACATTATATTTATATGAACGAAAATTATTATAATGAAGTATTTAATAAAGATGTTGAATATAATACTATTATTGCTGATGGAAATATAAACGAAAAAATAGCATTAACTGAATATAATATATTAACAGTAAACAATACAAAAGATATACTAAATACTTTTGATAGTTTTATTAAAGGTTTAAATAAAATTATAATATTGATTGTTGTATGTGCTTGTTTCTTAGCTTTTATTGTGTTATATAATTTGACAATAATTAATGTTAGTGAACGAAAAAGAGAAATTGCAACATTCAAAGTGTTAGGATTTTACGATAAAGAAATATCTAACTATGTTTATAGAGAAACAATAATACTAACTATTTTCGGAATATTACTTGGTCTCTTTTTAGGCATATACTTGCATAAGTTTATAATTAATACTGCAGAAACAAATAATATAATGTTTCTAAAACAAATAAAATGGTATAGTTATTCACTATCTGCAATAATAACAATTATATTTTCTTATATAGTACAATTAATAATAAATATAAATTTAAGAAAAATAAATATGATAGATTCATTAAAATCAGTAGAATAAAACACTATTTAAATCACTTATATTCCTTTATATAAGCTATATTACATCAATATTTAACATTGAAATATTATATTAATAATGTTAAAATAAAAAAAGATTTTTACGAAGGAGCGTGCTATTACGGAAACACCAAAATTTAAAATGATAGATGAAAATTTTATATGTGAAGTATGTAAAAAAGAAGTAAAGTCTCTTGGTTATACAGCAAGAGATCACTGTCCTTATTGCCTCTCATCAAAGCATGTAGATATAAATCCAGGTGATAGAAAATGTACTTGCAA
>JAQVSJ010000040.1 GCA_028700595.1 Bacilli bacterium
TATCAGTATTAATTCCTAATAATACTTCAGCAATATATTCTTTATTATTATTAGTTATTAAGTCTATTAATTTAGTATAAAAACCAGAACATATTATTAATACACCAGTAGCTAAAGGATCTAATGTACCTGCATGCCCTACTTTTTTAACATGTAATTTCTTTGATACAATATTTACTACATCTCTACTTGTATATTCTTTAGGTTTATTAATACCAAATATATAATTCATGTAAATCACCATAAATATAATAACATATTTTATTTATTTTGTATTTTAGTTATGATATACTTGACTTGGGTGATGTTATGAAATTTATTAAAAAAATACTATTTATATCAATATTAGTTATACCTTTTTTTATAGGTATGAAAGAAGTTGATGCACAAGATGGTTTATATGGCTGGAGAATATACGACTTAACAGTGGATTCATATTGTATTAAAGGAAATAAAGAAATAAGTTCTTCCGGGCCAAGTGATTGCAACAGTAAAGGTGGAGTTTATTTTACACAAGTAAATAATTTAAACATAAAATTTTGTATTAAAGATAATAAAATAGTTCTAGATGAATCTACATGTAATCCTGAAATAGATGATAGTAAAATAGTAACTTATTGCTCTATTTGGTATACAAAAGCCACTAATGATGCAACAGTATTTGAAAAAGAATTTGGTCAAATTAGACAATTTGGACCATATCTTGAAGTAGATGTGGGGCAAAGTCAATCATATAAAGAAGAATGTTATTTAAAAATTCCTCAATCGAGTAACGAAACTTATCCTACGTGTAAAATATCAGGAGAGTTACCAACAGAAGAAATAACAAGCGACAAATGGTGTCCAAAAGGTTTTTATCAAATAGGTGAAAGTGTATATTGTTATGAATGTAAAAATTATGCAGTAGAAAATTCAGATACTGTTGAAGTTGAAACTACTAATGATTTTGAAAAACAATTTTTAGAAAAGCAATACTACTCACCACAAGCTAACGCAGACAACGCTTGTTATATAAGTTACGAATCAACAAAAACGAAAGTATGTCCAGATGGATATTATTATCGTCCTGTTGAATTTAGAGCACACTATCAAGGACCAGCTGAAGGTTGTTTTCATCCAACTGATTCTTTGAAATATCAAAGAATCACAGTACCATATTATCCCGGGGATGATTCTAGTTCTTTAAAATATGGCGGATTTTTCGATTATTTTAAAGAAAACAATCAAAGAACATGCCTTGATGGTCAAATTAGAAAAGGTGCATATTGTTATGATTGTACTTGGGTTGCAATTGATAAAGAGCGAGTAGAAGTTAAAGTATTTGATTGTGGAATATTAAGTGACTTTTTCAATATAGCATGGTTTTACATATTAATTGCCGCTCCAATATTAACTATACTTTTCAGTGCTTTTGATTTGTTTAAAGCAGTAGCTGCTGGAGAAGAAAAAGTTATGAAAAAACAATTCGATAGAATTGTTAAAAGATTAATGCTAATGATCGTTGTAATAATATTGCCAGTTATTGTAAATATGGTAATCGGATTAACGGGATTCAATAAACTAAGTGCATGTATTGATGTCAATAAATATAAACTTGAATTACAGGAAATCGAACCAACTAAAGTATATACTTCTTATTGCAAAGAAGAAAGATATTTAGCGTATAATCCTTTTCAAAATAAAATTGTTTGTTATAACTTTGAAGAAGATGCAATATACTCTCAATATCACTATGACTTCATTGATAATAATAATGAACCTACAAATAGAGGATATACAGAACCGCATTATAAAGAAGTGATAAACTAATTGTTTATCACTTCTTTTATAATATTTTCTATGTTCTTTGCATATTCTACTGAATCATCTCTAACAAATTGTAATTTAGGAATTGTTCTAAATGCTAATTTTCTTTTGAATAATTCTGCTTTAATATAACCTTGAGCATTATTTAAATCTTTTACCGCTTTATCTAATTTTGATTTATCAAAATTAGTACAATATATCTTAGCAAATGTAAGATCATCTTCTAATCTTAAAAAAGTAGCTGTAGTATTTTTAATATCTTCATCTCTTAACTTATTATAAATAATATCGTTAATCTCTTTTAGTAGCAAATTAGCTAATTTTTCTGTTCTTATTTTCATCTCTTAATTTCCACCATTTCATAAGCTTCAATTATATCTTGTTCTTTTATATCATTATAATTTTCTAGTGTTATTCCACATTCAAATCCTTTTTTAACTTCTTTAACTGAGTCTTTTTCTCTTTGAATAGATCCAATTATTGTATCAAATACTACTACTCCATCTCTTATTAATCTAGCTTTGCTATTTTGTTTAATAATTCCAGATGTAACAATTCCACCTGCTATTACACCTATCTTAGAAAATTTAAATAACTTTCTAACTTCAAAATTACCAATTATCTTTTCTTCATATTCAGGATCTAACATTCCCTTCATAGCAAGTTCTAACTCTTCTACTACTTTATATATAATATTATACAATCTAACATCTACACAGTATTCTTTTGCCATTTCTAAAGTCTTAGTTGATGGTTTAACATTAAAACCAATTACAATAGCTTGTGAAGCATGTGCAA
>JAQVSJ010000020.1 GCA_028700595.1 Bacilli bacterium
GTCATCAACATATAATGGTGGTGTTAGTTATTCAAAGGAAATAACTGATATTTTTAAATTGTTGAATCTAGATGAATATGAAAATATATATGGAGAAAATCATATGTTTTATAATGAAAAAGAGTTAGAAAAAAATAAAGATGCAGAGACATATTCATTAATAGAATGCATAGTATATTTTAATTACATATGGCATGTAGATGGTTCTTGTTTAGCATCAGAATTAGTTGAAAATAGGATTAAAAATGGAAAATATTTAAAAGTATTAAGGCAATTGAAGAAATTATTAATCAATGGATTTTAATTTAAATAATATAGAACTTACTATATATAATTTGAATTTATTAATACACTATGGTACTATATAATTAATATGTTAATAGGAGTAAATTATGAATGGAATATATACAAATGATGAATTGGATAAAACAATTATTGATTTATTAAAAAGATTTGACAATGCTGTAAATCCATTTTTTAGTGAAAGGCCTAAGGAAGATTTTTCATTTAACATTAAAGAAGAAGAAAGAGAAAATTATGTATCATATTATTTGCGTGATAATCAAACGCTTCATTCTTTAAAGTATGAAAACGAACCTTATACAGAGGTTTCTCATGATTATCGTTTTGATAAAAATAGTAATTCAACACTAGTTGAACGTATTATTATATATCGTGGTTATGATAAGCTTGATCGCGAATTATTAAATATAGATTATGATTTAACAACAAAACTTGTTAATAGTAGTAATAAATACAATGCAATTATTGATAATTCAACAAAAGAAACTATTATTAATGAATTAGAAAAAGCTATTCTAATTGCTAGAAGAGTTACTGAAAAGAAATTATGCGAATCTTCAACAAATAATCCAATAGATTCTGATCCAAGAATATTATAGTAATTAAGTAAAATTTCAGATTATTTATTATACGTTTAGTTTACATGGTATTTTTGTAACTAAAGATAAATAAAAATGATTGTGATATAATTTATTTAAAATAAATTATATTTAGGAAAGAGGTATAAAATGGATAATGAAAAATCAGTTTTAAAAAAATCACCTATGAAAAAAGTTAGTATTATTATGGTCTTAATTATTTTTGTACTTGCAGTTATAGTTGTTAGTTTTAAGTTTTTAAATAAGGAAGATAATGAAAAATCAGGAGAAACAATATCTATAAATGATTCGAGGTTTATTGATGTTTATACTAGATTAGTACCTTATACATATGAACAAAATAGAACTAATGGTTATAAAAGTTTTACAAACACAGAATTGATTAGTTTGGTAATTAAAGACATAAAAGAAAGTGATTTAGTAGTTACTAGTATGAAAGATAAATGTGGTGGTAATTTCTATTATCTAAAAGGAAATACTATTATTGAATATTTGGAAAAATATTTTGGTTCAAATATTGAAATAGATTTAAATGCTTTAGCAGATTATGATGGAGCTTATTTGGTAAATGAGCAAAATGTATTTGCAAATGGAATAGCGATAGAAGAATATAATTCAAGTACCGATAATTTTAAGGTTTATTTTGCATGTGGTATTGGTAGTGGTGAAGGACCTTCTAATTGTTCTGAAAAGAGAAGCATACAATCATCAACTTTAAAAGATAATATGATTACAGTTGTAGAAAAAGCAATTTATTGTTCTTATGGTAATTCGGGTTATACATTGTATAGTGATCATTTATACAATGATGTTATTGATACTAATGTAGATTTTGAAGATATAGACATTTCGGACTATTTAGATGAAGTAACTAGTATTACACATGTTTATAAATATGATACTGATGCTGATGCTTATTATTTCTATAGTAGTAAAATAGATTAAATATTAAGAGCTATTATTAGCTCTTTTTTTTAATTATATGATATATTATATATAGAGGATATAATATATGAAAGTAATAACTTTAAAACAACCATGGGCATCTTTAATTGTTAATGGTTATAAGAAATATGAGTTTAGATTTTGGAAAACAAATTATAGAGGAGAACTTTATATTCATGCTGGAAAAGGTATTGATAAAGAAGGTATGAAAAGAGTTGAATCTTTAAATTTAAAGTATCCTAAATCTAGAATAATTGGGAAAGTCATCATAGAAGATTGTATAGAGTTAAATGATAAAGTCAATAAAAAAATTAATAGTGAAAATGAGTTTATATATGGAAAAGATATAAATAGAAAGGGATATGCATGGGTTATAAAAGAAAGCGAGTTGCTAAATATAGAAAAAGAAATTAATGGTAAATTAGGATTATGGAATATTGAATTGTAATATATATTAATAAAAAGGAGGATAAAAATTGAAAAATAAAATAGCAATAGTATTAATAATTGTAATAATATTACTAAATGTTGTTATACTTTCATGGAAGTTTTTTTTGAGTGACTCAAATATTGAAAGTGAAAAAGAGACAGAAAATATAGAAACTAGCGAAATTGCTCAAATATTAGAAAACAAAGAATCTGAATATAGTATAAATGGAACATGGTTGGGTTGGGCTTTTGGTGGTTTTGCTGAGTTTACAATAACTGATTCAAATGAAGTAAGTGGAAGATTTGTAGATGATTTTCTTCCTAATAAATATGAAATAATTGATGCCGAATTAACTAATGATAATATTTTAATGGTTAATAGTATAACAAAATACTCAACTATAAGAGAATACAACGAAGATAATGAATACTATTTTTTTGCAGTTGATGAAAATCATGTAGCAATGATAAAAAAGCCAATGGAAATTATTGCAAATGCTT
Source organism: Bacilli bacterium (assembly GCA_028700595.1). GTDB lineage: Bacteria > Bacillota_I > Bacilli_A > RF39 > UBA660 > JAQVSJ01. Next base: position 2,778 of record JAQVSJ010000020.1, read on the forward strand.
CTGTTATAACAAAAAAAACATCAGGTAAAGGTATTGTTGGTGTTTGGGAATACGAAGATGGCAATACGATTGAAATTATAAAAGACAATGATTGTAATTATGGAATTTCAGGAAATTGTTATAAAATGAAGGAATCTTCTTATAGTAAAATGGAAGATGCATATTTTGATGATTACTTCTCATATTTTAAAGTTGGCAAGGATTTTGCTATTGCAGAATATGCAGATAAAATGTATGGTGGAATGATGTATAATATTAATAATAATAAATTATATGCTTATGAAGCGTGTATTTTAATAAGAAAATAATAGAATATAATTTATAAATAGAGGTGATTAAATGAAAATTAATATAATTAAAATTGATGAAAAGATTAAAATATTAGATGAGTTAATTGATAATATAGAAAATAATAGTTATTCATCTGAATATATTGGTTATGGAATTAGTTATTCGAAAGAAATAACTAGAATATTTGATTTGTTAAATCATAAAGATATTAATAAAATATTTATTAAGTCTCTTGATGAGTATTCATTTGATAGAAAGAAAGAATTAGAAAAGAATACTGATCCAGAAAAATATGATCTTGTTGATTGTGTTGTTTATTTTAATTTTATTTGGCATTTAGAAGGTTCTGGAATTTCTAGTGGTATTGTTAATAATAGAATTGAACAAGGAAAATATTTGCGTGCATTAAAACAATTTAAAAGTCTATTGAAGGAATATAAAAAATAGAATTGTGGGAAGATATTTTAAAAAAATTAGGGGATGATTATATGATTAAAAAAGCATTATTGATATTATTATCTGGTTTATTATTAACAGGGTGTAATAATAATATTAAAGAGCAAGAAAAAGAAATAACTAAATATGAAAGTTTAACTATTAAAACACAAATAACAAATGAAGAGTCTAAAGATGATTCTTATATGGTTTATTTAATGCCAGTTGGTTTGTTGAATAGAGAAGCTGGATATGCTAATCAAAGTGGTTATTATGGACCATTTGAAACTGATTCGAATGGTGAAGTAATTATAGATATGGAATATAATTATGACCTTGCTTACTATTTAGATAGTGATGACAATAAGAAAGAAAATCATTTAGAATTATTAATAACTACTAAAGAAGATAAATATATTAGGAACCCTTTAAACGGTTATACTGAAGTTGAGTTTATTAAAAATGATACTGATGAAGAATATCCCTCAATTTCTTACTATTCATCTATTGAAGAATTAGTTATTCCTTTTACAGATAAATATCCAGATGGAGTTTTATCTTTAACTTTTCAAGATGCTGATTTTGTAATTAAATTTGAATTTGAAGAAGGATATAAACCTACTAATTCATATGAAACATTTATATTTTGGAATGATCCTTCTATGCCAGATGGAATAGGTATAGTTAATGTCGGAAGAATTAATAGAGAGTTTCAATATTGGGATACACCATTTTATAAAAAAGATAATTTAGCTAGTAAAACTGGAACAATTATTGTAAGAGATTTTAATACTAATCAAAGAATTAATTATGTTGAATATCCTAAGACAGTATCATTTGATAAAGATGGTAATTGTATTGAAGGAGATATACTTAGAATAACTATTCCTAAACCAGAATGATAATATGATATAATATAATAGGTGATAATATGGATAAATATGAAGAAGTAATAGTTGATGGTAAGAAGATATTAATAGCTACTAAAATTGATCCTGAATTAATAGATAAAAATATAGAAGTTAAAGAATTGGAGAAAAAGGAAAATGAGACTCCAAAAAATTGATGATTTTTTAAAACAAGTAGCTAAGATTTATTTTCAAAATCCTAATACAGAAATATGTTTTGATTCTTTTTATAGTTATTTAATGCATTATGGATTAAATAATAAGGATATAATTGATAAAGATTTACATGTTTTTTTTGATGGATGGAAAGATCATTTTAAAGACAAAGAAAATATAAGTGTTTTTCATTCTGAAAGGCAAAGGAGATTTTTACAATTTCATAATAAAAGCGAAGATTCTTATAAAATAGATCCTATAAAAATGTATGTTCCATTTAATAAAGAAAATATTAATGATAATGTTAAAGATTTATTTGATTTTACGGAAGAAAATAATATTTATCATATTTCAAAAGTGTCTGATATTGTTAGAAGCGATAGTGTGGTTTTAAGAGTTGAAGATATTGATGGTGCTAACAAGGTTATTAATTATGTTAGTAATAATGAAAATATGAAATCATCAATGATGGAAGTTAATCCGTTTTTAACAAATATAAATGGTATTGGGATAGCTAGTGATAATAATAGTAGTTATAATTATATTGTTGCAAATTGTCTTAAGTTGTATTTTGAAGATAAAAGAAAAAAAGGATTTAGTAACGTTAGTAATGAAGACTTTAGTAATTTTATTGAAGATTATTATAATAAAACCTTTATAACATGTGAAAAGTTAGATTCTCTTATATTTTCTGAGTTTTTTGAAAGAGAGAATAAAGATGGATATTCTAATATTTTAGTAAATAATATTAGGCAAATAGTTAGATTGTTATCTGAAAATTTAAAAAATGAAAATAGTATTGATGCTTTTTCAAGACATTATATTCATTGTAATAATGTGAATACAAATAATAATTATGAAGATTTTTATTATAAAAATATCGAAAATATTAATAATGATTGTATGACTTATTCAACATATTATAATAATGAAGAGGAAGTAAAGAAAATAGAAAAAGAAGATTTATTAGATAGCTATATGTTATATTCTAATAAAAAATATTCTTTGGAAGAATCTAATAGAATAATAGGAAACTATTTATTAGACAATAAAGAATTAATAACTGATGAATATAATTTTAAAAACGATTTCATTAATAAATTAAATCCTGATGATATTATTAAAATAACTGAGAATGATGATAATAAATTAAGATTTGAAAATAGATTTAATAAAAAAATAAGAAATAGTGGTTATGGTCTTAAAAATGAATATTTAGAGAATATAAAGAAAATATAATTTAATTGACTTTTATTGTTTATTTTGATAAATTATAGGACATCTTTAGATGAAAGAGGTACAGTATGGATAAATATAGCAAGAAGTTGGTTATTGATTATATAAATTGTAAAAATATATCAAATTATGAATATTTGGAAAATGATATTGAATTTATGAAACAAGTTTTTGAAATTTCAAATGATGTAATTTTTTATGATTGTTGTTCTGAAACTTTGAAAAATAATTATAATTTTGTGTTTTATTTAATAAATAAATTTAAAAATAACGTGGATTTTATTAGTGAATTATGTATAAAATATATAAGTAATAATCGTGATAATTCTGATGAATGTATTGAATTAGCGATAATGACTGATGAAATATTAGAAAAAGAACATAACCTTAAAATATCCGATATTAAAACTTATGTTAATACTACATATAATGAAATTTTAGATGATGTTATGTTTACTGTTGAAGAATATGAAAAAGAAAATAATGAAGATTTAGGTCTTGGTTTTGCTATAATTTATTATTCTTTTAAAAACAGTAAGATAACATTAGATTTCTTTGCTAAAAAATATATTGATGAAATATTTTTTAATGAACATTGTAGTTTTGAAAAAAATTTACATAAACAATTTAAAGAATATGAAGATGTTATAAAATATGGAACAAATAGATTTTTAATAAATTATATAAATTGTTACGATAATGATTTATCATCTTACATATCTTGTAATATTGATTTATTAGAAAATATTAAGATAGAATTGATAAGTATAAAAAGAAATTGGAATGATTATAAAAAATTAAGTAATAATATTAAAGTGGAAACTTATATAGATGAGTTGGAAAGATTTATAAATGAGAAAAAATTTAATATATCTTTTACAGTTGATGATTTAATTAAGTATAATGCATCTAAATTAGGTTTTTCTGATTTGCTTAGTAACGACCCTTATTTTTCGAATACATTTAAAAATGATTTAATCGAAGATAAAAAGGTATTAAGTTATGATGATATGCAGTGTTTATCTTTTTCTAAAGTTTTAGCTGAACAAATATTTGTTAATGAAGATATTGCTATATATAGAGATGATGTTGAAGAAGATAAATTAAAATCAAAGATAATTAAAATGCCTATTAAAAAACATTAATTTAAAAAAACAATATTGTTTGATATAATCTATTTATAGATTATATTTTTTTATGGAGATATTATGAATAAAATTGGATATGCATGTATTACAATGGGAATGGATAGAAATTATAGAACTTTAAGAGCTAAGAATATAAGTGATGATTATTTAAAAGATATTATTGAATATAATCTTAATTTATTAGAAGATACTATTGATTATAATTATAATAACAATATATTTTTATATAGAATATCTTCTGATATTATTCCTTTCGGATCTAGCAAGTTAAATACTTTTGATTGGAGAAGTTATTTTTCTAATAAATTGAAAAAGATTGGAAATAAAATTAAAAATTATAATATGAGAGTATCTATGCATCCTGGACAATATACTATTATTAATTCTCCAAGAGAAGATGTAGTTAAAAATAGTATTAATGATTTAATATATCATTGTGATTTTATGGATTTAATGGGATTAGATTGTACTAATAAGATGATTATTCATATTGGTGGAGTATATGGTAATAAAGAAGAATCAATAAGAAGATTTGTTTCTAATTATAAATTGTTATCAAGTAATATTAAGTGTAGAGTAGTAATAGAAAATGATGATAAGTCTTATAATATTAATGATGTGATGGAAATTAGTAATATTATTAATGTACCGGTTGTATATGATAATTTACATAATGAAATAAATAATTATGATCATAATTCAGATATATACTGGATTAATATTGCTGGTAAAACTTGGGATAAAAAAGATGGTATACAAAAGATACACTATTCTCAACAAGCAATTGGTAAGAAAAAAGGATCTCATTCTGATACAATTGATGTAGATGTATTTAAGAAGTTGTACAATAAGTTAAATAATATAGATATTATGTTAGAAGTTAAAGATAAAGATATATCAGTAATTAGGTGTATGAAAGCAGTAGGTGAATAATATGTTAGAACTAAGAAATATAAGTTTAATTAAGGATAATAAAGTAATTTTAAATGATATTAATATTATTTTTAGTAATGATAAATTTGTAGTTATTACTGGTCCTAATGGAAGTGGAAAATCTTCTTTAGTTAAAATAATTATGGGTATTGAAAAACCTAGTAGTGGTAAAGTTATATTGGATGGTAAGGATATTACTAATATGAGTATTGATGAGAGGGCAAATATTGGTATTTCTTTCGCATTTCAAAATCCAGTTAAGTTTAAAGGTATTACTGTATATGATTTATTAAAGTTATCTTTAAATAAGGATGTATGTAAAAGGGAATGTTGTGATACATTATCTGAAGTAGGGTTATGTATTAAGGATTATGTTGATAGAGAAGTAAATGGTACTTTATCTGGTGGTGAGTTAAAGAGAATTGAAATAGCTACTGTGATGGCTAGGAATCCTAAAATAGCAATATTTGATGAACCAGAAGCAGGAATAGACTTGTGGAGTTTTCAAAGGCTTACAAGTGTATTTAATGCACTTAGGAAGCAATCTAAGGGTATAACTATTGTAATATCTCATCAAGAAAAAATATTAGATATTGCAGATGAAGTTGTATTATTGCAAAATGGTATAATTGAAAAAATAGGAAATAAAGAAGAAATAATTAATAGTATATTTGTTGATAAAACTTGTTGTTTAGGTGATAATAATGAATAATATAGATAATGAATTATTGAAGAATATTAGTGATGATAATTATGTTAAACCAGATGTGTTAAATATTAGAAAAAATGGAGAAGTATTAGAAAGAAAAATAAATGAAGATATAAATATTATTAATAAGAAAGATTTAAGTGGTATAGATGTATTTGTTAAAGAAAGAACTTCTTTAGCGGTTTTACAAATACCAGTTATTATTACTATGGGTGGATTAAAAGATACTGTATATAATGATTTTAATATTGGAGATAATTCTAATGTAATTATATTTGCAGGTTGTGGTATACATAATAAAGATTCTCATAAATCAGTGCATAATGGAATACATAGATTTAATATTGGAAAAGGATGTAAAGTTAAATATATTGAAAAACATTATTGTGAAGGAATAGGTGACATTAATCCTACTACTGAAATATATTTAGATGATAATTGTAAGATGGAAATGGAAACCGTACAAATAAAAGGTATTAATTATGCAAATAGAAAAACTAAAGCAGTAATTGGAAATAATAGTAGTTTAATAATAAATGAGAAGATTATGACTGAAAAAGAAGAATACGCTAAAACTGATTTTTTAGTTAATTTAAAGGGTGAAAATTCGAGTGTACATGTAGTATCTAGATCAGTTGCAATTGATAATTCTAATCAAGAGTTTATATCTAATGTAGAAGGAAATAATAAGTGCTATGGTCATGTTGAGTGTGATTCTATTATAAAAGATAAAGGTAATGTTAAAGCAATACCAATGATAAACGCTAAGCATGTAGAAGCTAACCTAATACATGAAGCTTCTATAGGAAAGATAGCAGGAGAACAATTAATTAAACTAATGACTCTTGGTTTAAATGAAAAAGAAGCTGAAACAGAAATAATAAATGGATTTTTAAAATAGTGTAAACATTGATTGATAACATCTACTAATTAATATATAATTATATTGGAGTGATATTTATGATTATTTTTTGGTTATCTTTATGTTTTATTTCAATATTAGTTGAATTATTTACTCATAATCTTGTATCAATATGGATTGCATTAGGTGCAATATTTGCAAGTATTTCAACATTTTTTACTAGCAATCATTATATACAAATACTAGTATTTTCTTCATTATCATTATTAACTTTATTAATTATTAAACCAATTATTGAAAAATATATTGGTAAAAAATGTGAATTAAAAGAAATAGAAAAAACTAAGGAATTTAAAATAGATTAAAACAAACAATGTTGTTTGTTTTTTTTAGGGGAAACATTTTATAATTAATATATATATACTAAGGGGTATATATGATAAAAGATTTAATTGATGATGAAAAACCTAGAGAAAGATTAATTAAATTTGGTGTAGAAAACATATCAAATGAAGATTTAATATCAATAATATTAAAAACTGGTACATATAATATATCCGTTAAAGAGTTATCAATTAATATATTAAGCAAATTTAATAATATTAGTGATTTAAAGAATATTACTATCAATAATATTAATGATATAAAAGGAGTGGGCAAAGTTAAAGCTATAACTTTAATTGCAGCATTGGAATTAGGCAGAAGAGTTTATTATGAAAAAAACATTGAAGATATTAATATTAAAAATAGCGATGATATATATAACTATTTTAAATATTTAATTAAAGATAATGATCAAGAAAGATTTTATGCTATTTATTTAGATATTAAAAAGAAAGTAATAGATAAGAAGCTTTTGTTTGTTGGTACAGTTAATATGAGTTTAGTTCATCCTAGAGAGGTATTTAAATATGCTTATTTAAATAGTGCTTCCTTTATAATATGTATTCATAATCATCCGTCTGGTGATATAAC
>JAQVSJ010000041.1 GCA_028700595.1 Bacilli bacterium
CATAAGTGCTTTTTAATATTGGTTTTAAACTGTCATCTATATACTTTACTTCTTCTCCATTTTTTCTTCTAATATATAAATCTATATTATCTGATGGCCCAGGTCTAAATAATGCTATAGAAGCAACTATATCATCAAAACAGTTTGGTTTCATTTTTCTTAAAAAGTTTTTCATACCAATTGATTCAAATTGAAATATTCCTTCTGTATTACCATTTCTAAATATTTCATAAGTTTTATCGTCATCTAATGGAATAGTTTCATATTTGATATTATCTTCAATCTTTTCAATTACTTCTTTTATTAATGTTAAATTTTTTAATCCTAGAAAATCAAATTTAAGTAATCCTAAATCTTCTAAGTGTTCCATAGAATATCCGCTAATATAGTAATCGTCATATTTTTCTAAAGGAATATATGAATCAAGCTCTAAACTAGATATTATTATTCCTGATGCATGAACAGATATTTGTCTTTTTAATCCTTCTAACTTTATACATATATTATAAATCTTCTTTAAATTATTTCTTTCAATGTATTCTTTTACTTTATCAATCTTTAAAGCTTCTTTTAAACTAGTATTAATACCAATATATTTAGATAATATATCTAATGTTCTATTATCTATATCAAATATTCTCCCAATATCTCTTATAACTTGTCTCCCTGCCAAAGTAGAAAAAGTAATAATAGGTAATACACTTTTTATACCATATTTCAACATAACATATTGTACTACTTTAAACCTATCATTAGAATCAAAATCAATATCTATATCTGGTAAATTTAATCTCTCAGGATTTAAAAATCTTTCAAAAAATAAATCATATTTTATAGGATCAACCTCAGTTATACCAAGACAATAAGAAACCAAAGATCCAGCAGCACTACCTCTGCCTGATCCAATTAATATATTATTTTTTCTACAATATTTAACAAAATCATATACCACAAGAAAATAATCTTCATATCCCATCTTATTAATAATATTCAATTCATGAATTAGCCTATCTTTATAATCACTAGTTACTTTGCTATCTAGTCTTTTATTTAATCCTTTTTTACATAATTCAAACAAAAACTTTTTAGATTCAACTTCTCCACTATATTTTGGTAATAATTGTTTATTAAATGAGAAATCTATATTACACATATCTGATATTTTTTTTAATGTGTTAAAATCTTCTTCAAGATAATATTCTAAATAGCAATTAGGATCGATATTTATAGAATCAATATCATCTGCTTTTGCATTAGATTTAATTAATTCTAAATATTTTAAACTTTCAATTTCTTCTTTCTCTAAACATAAAACTTCATTAATAAACAAGATATCTTTAGTAACTTTTAAATACTCTTCTCTATCAGGAATATTGTTATAACCAATAAAAGTATCTATACATATCTTTTTATACTTACTATAATTATGAGTGCTTTTTAATACTATAATTAAGTCATTAATATTATTTTTTAAATCTTTAAAATCTAAATTCTTATCTTGATTAATAAATGTTAACTTAGTTAAATTTTGATATCCATCATAATTTTTAGCATATAATAATATAACTTCATTATCAACAGATACTTCCAATCCAATAATAGGTTTAATATTATTATTTCTACATTCTTTATAAAACTCCATTACTCCATACATATTATTATCACAAATAGCAATAGTATCTACTCCTATATTCTTACACTTTAAAACTAACCTCTTTATATCACACATAGAGGATAATAAATGATAGCTAGTTTTAACATATAATGGAATATATTTCATTAAATCACCATAATTTTATTTTACACTATATTTTTAGTTAATACAATTGACTTATATCAAAGATTATGATACATTTAATACCGTTAACAAGGAGGAAATAATATGGCAAATACTTCAACAAATAGAAAACCATTATTTGGTAATAATCGTTCACATGCATTAAATATAACTAAAAAGAAACAAAGCTTAAACAAACAAAAAGTGACTGTTAATGGTAAAACAATAGTTACTACAGTTAGAGAAGCAAAAAAATTAAAAAATAAGAAATAAAGATAAATTATATATCTTTTTTTTTTACAAAAAAATAGAATATTTATTCAAAATATTCTATTCCTATTGCTTTTCTAACTTTCTTTAAAGTCTCCTTAGCTACTTCTCTTGCCTTTAAAGATCCCTCTTTTAATATCTTATAAACTTCTTCTGTATGTTGTTCATAATATTTCCTTTTTTCTCTTATTGGCATTAATACTTCCTCTAAGATATTATAAAGAAACATCTTTATTTTTACATCCCCTAGTCCACCTTTTTTGTAATGATCTTTTAATTCATTTAAACTACTATATTCTGATAAATATTTTTTAAAATGTTCATCATTTGAGAAAGCATCTAAATAAGAAAATACAGTATTGTTTTCTATTGATCCTGGATCTTCTACCTTTAAATGGTTTGGATCTGTATACATTGACATTACTTTTTCTTTTACCACTTCTGATGTATCAGATAAATATATACAATTATTCAACGATTTGCACATCTTATTTTTTCCATCAGTACCAGGTAATCTCTTACAAACATTATTACATGATAATA
>JAQVSJ010000021.1 GCA_028700595.1 Bacilli bacterium
GCCATATGTATCTATATCACCTTTTCGCCATGCTTCTGCACCTGCTTCAACTCGCTCATATTCAGTATACCAATGTTCTGCACGCTTTCTCCAGTTTTCAGGTAATTTTTCTTTATATTCTTCATATGCATTACGAGGTACATCACGTAATACAGTTTCACTGAATTTTCCATATTCCATGCCAGAAAAGGCCATAAGCGCATAAGCTGCACTTTTTGCTTCATCAACACGCATATTAAATTTACTGCTTGCGAGAGATCTCTCAAGTCCACTAAAAAATATCGCTATCTCATAGGGCTTCATATTTGATGATGCAGGAATTAGCTCATAACTATCATCTTTTATATCCATATATAATAAATGGTCTTTTTTACTATAAACTTCACAGCTTTGGTCTAGCTTACCACAGGAAACACCTACGTACTTATTCTCTGCCTCAAGAGCTATCAAAATAAGTTCTTGCTCAGTAAGTTTAATACCATTTAAATTACATAATGCAGACAAGAACGTAATAATGACTGCTGCAGATGATGAAAGACCACCTATAGGCAATTCACCATCAATAACTGTGCATATGCCTATTCGTAAAGGGTATCTATTACTTAATGCTATTGTGGCTCCACGTAAATGATCTGCCCAATCATTTTGCTTCTCTGCTGGTGTACCGTTAACATGCCACTGTGCACGCTGAGGAAACTGAAGTGAAGTTATTTCTACAACGCCATTCATCTTTGGACCATATGCTATATGAATACCTTTATCAATAGCAAATCCAGTAATTTTACCTAAATTATGGTCAGAATGAGCACCAATAGGGCATATCCTGTATGGTGTAAATGCCAAATCTTGCGGCTCCTTTTTATATATAGTATTGAATGCATGTAAAGCTGTTATTTTTTTAGACATGATTAAATGATTTCTCCTTTATCTTTCTTATTACTGTGAGAATATGAATATTCTCAGAAAACAACTTATTTAATAAATTGATATTTTGATATTATGAGATTAAAGAAATAATGTCAAGTTATACCTTCTTCTATTTACTAACTTTAAACTGAGCAAGGAAAGAAAAACTTGAGGAGAAATAAAATAGTAAAAATATGCCTTGACACTTTAAGCAATAATGCACTTTATAATAAGTCACAAACCTTTTATAGTTTTATCTTGTTGTTTCAGCCTTTTCCCAAAACGGCTTTGCTTTACCTGTTAAAATTTTCAATACTGCAACCCATTGTGCAATAATAGTTATAGAGTAATAATAGATTAATAATAGTACTCTATTTTTTGATTTTGTTATAATTCTTATTAACGCTAATGCAAAAAACAAAAGTTGACCTAAAAACATTACCAAATAAAACAGTGAACCTTTCATTAATAATGCACTAAATAAAAAAATTAATAAATGTGAAATCCATAATAAATATCTACAAGTTCTATGTCCAAAGTAAAAATACGAGAACCATTTATATTTAACAACATTTAAAATTCTTATATCCGGTATTATCGCTTGTAATATTATACGATTCATTCTTACTTTCCTGTTGAATTCGTCTCTTATACTCTCTCCAGCTTTCTCATATGCAATTGCGTCATGGTTACTAATTGCTCTTTTTCCATTAAGCGCATAATATAATGGCATTGAAGAATCATGACATTTGATAGAATCGAAGTCATAATAATCTTTTGTTCTACATGCATACAAAGCTCCATTACCTGCAGTGATTGTTTGAATTTTACTCTCGATATCTCTTATTACCAGATCATTATCCCAATAAGTTGCTTCTGCGCTACTTACGTCATTAGTTTTTTTATTTAGAATCGATAGCTTCCCAGTAACATATGCAATATTATCAGATGTAAATGCAGCTAATAATTCTACTACTGAATTTTTTTCCATTATAGAATTCGCATCTGTCATAACTAAATATTCTGTTGTAATACTTTTTTGAGCCTCATTTTGAGCATTAGTTTTACCTTTACGTTCCTTAACCTCATAGAGGCTAATATCATAATCTTTGTGTTCTTTAATAAATTCTTTAACTATTGAGTTTGTATTGTCAGTACTATTATCTGATGCAACTAAAAATTTTATTTTATCTTTTTTGTATTCTAATTCAATAACATTAATAAGTTTATTTTTAATTACCTTTTCTTCATTATGAGCCACAATCATAACTGTTACTGATGGCATATGAGTATAATCTTTTTTGATTTCTTTAACTTTCAGTATCTTACTTATTATTTTCAAAGACAAAGGATATCCTATCATTGACCAAAATATTATAAAAGCACTTACAAAAAAGAATATTTTCATAATTATGTTCATCTAATTAATCTCCTTCATTTTTTTCACTTTGCATTCCTGCTATAAGAAAAGCAACTTTACATATCATACCAATTTATCTTCATATAAACAACAATCTTATAATAAAAATTCATTACCTATGTAGTAACCACATAAACTTATACATCTACTATTAATTACTTTTTTTATTGTCTTTGTATGATAATATTTTATTTCTTAAAAATTTTCGTACAACAAAAGTTTGTACTAGCACAAAAGGCGTTAATGAACATATATTTGCAATAATTATAACTATAAAAGAATTGTATAGGGTCGAGAAATAAATTGCTAACGGAAAATTCATTATTGCACCTATAGTTAATAGAATAGTTTCTGATTTTAGTAAACTCATACCATTTGATAATGTTGTTAATATTCCTGTTAATATAAAAATAAAACTAAAAAGTGAAAAAATCAGAGCATACTCAATGTTAACAGGAATACTATTATCTTGTAACCAAATATCAATTATAAACTGAAATTTAATACTTACTAATAATAACAGTCCCATAGCACTTACCGATGCAATAATCAATAATTTGTATAATTTATAAATCCAGGCGTAATTATTCTCCTCTTTTGCTTTTGTAACAGCTGACCATACTGGTGTTAGTGCCAAAATAAATAGAGATGAAGCAGTCATAAATATTTTTTGATACACACTATATGTAACAACCTCTTCAGAACCTATCAATTTTGTAATTAAAAACTCATTAGTACTTTGAATCAACATTGACATTAAAGATAACCATAAAAAAGCAAGTCCAAAGACAAGAATATCTTTTGCTACTTTCTTATCATAATATTTAATTGTTGGACTATAGTTTTTCAATTTTCCTTTAAAAATTATTATTGAAGCAATTATTAGTGGTATGTTTACACTGCATAAATATATAACGGCTAATAAAACAATATTATCTCTAATTTCCATTTTAATTAAAATATTTACAGCGATTATTAAAATAAAATTAGTTCCTAAAGTTAGTAAGTGAGGAATATATGAAAGCTGTAAAGCATATAAAATCGATGTTATTATACGGAGAACAAGTTGCAGTAAAATACTAAAAATTACAATGCATACTGCTGTAGTTAAATCAATTGAACTAATTACATCACTTGAAATACTGAAAATTCTGTTCCAGTCTACAAGTAAATTACTAATCAAAAAACCTATTAGAACCAAACTAGATATCTTTATCAGATACACATATGATGATGAAATTGCTTTTCTTATTGCTTCTTTGTCGTCTGTTACAATGTGTTCAACCAATCTATTTCTTAGACCGCTACTGATTCCAAGGTCAAAGTTTAATATCCACATAAGTACAGAAAGTAAAGTAAACCATAACCCTAATACTTTATCAGAATTAAAATAGTTCATATAACTTGGCATTGTGAAAAGCGAAACGACAAAAGAAATACCCTTAATAGCCAGACTACCTAATACACCAGCAAAAACTACTTTTGTATTGTGACTCATATTTTTTAGTTTTATTTTATGCAATTTCATTCTTTGATTATGTATTTCACTTTCTTTAAATTTTTAAACTTGACTAACCAATTACAATCCTTTTAATAATCTTCTTAATTAAAATTTTTGCTTTTAACATGTAGTAATTTTCATTTCTTAGATGATATAGAATAGTGGGATAATTTGAATTATCGTTTGTTTCAACTCGAAATAATCTTCCATTTGAAAGCTTGTATAATTCATTGTACTTAAACTTAACCATTCTAAAACCTGAATATCCATCAGGAAAGTTACCAAATTGGGATGGATCCTTAAATGGTGATAATTCATATTTCTTATACAATAGACTAAAAATTGATTGATCATGTCTATGATTAATAAAATAATTTTCCCAAGTTATAGATTGATCATGAAAATCAGTTATGTTCTCATAAATCAAAGAATATTTTAAATAATCATCAATGAATTTTAATGAAAATTCTGATTTTCTAATTAAAATAAATGATGCAAGTATTTGATTACTATCGTAAAAGTAGTTCTCACAACAGTTCATCTTAATAAAGAGTTCTTTTTTTGTCCATTGTTTTTCAATTAATGGGAGTTGAAACCCCATTATATCTTGTCCTGAATTCTTTAAATTATTTATAAGATGTTCAATTCTATTAACTAATATTGCACCTGAGTCACAATAAAACAGATAATCTCCTTCGTTCAGTTTCTCAATTTGCTTTTTAATTATATAAGGTTTCCAAAGCCAATAGCCTCCACCTTTACTATTATTTAGTATTAACTGATTCTGAGTATAAAATTCTTTATCAATATCATTTGGTCCATATTCTATATTATTGTAGTTCCTACTAATTCTTCTTATGGACTTTGATAATTTTTTTTGCTGCTTACTAAATCTATCATCCGCATAGCTTATTATATAAATATTCATCACTAACTCACCATTTTCACTAACATTATTATCAATTATATTTTTATCCAATTATCCGGAATTATATCATTATTTATTTTCTTTGCTAAAAACCACCTTTTTGGAGCAATTACAACTTTATTTTCATTTTTATTTAGCCATGCACCCCACCAACTAAATGTACTATTTGCAATTATATTATTTTTACATAAACTCATAAGTTGCATGTCTATAAAACTATTCTGACCATTATTCCAGTCTATGTATTGTACCTTTAACTTTTTAACAATACCTAAATTCTCTTTAACCCAATTAATATCATCAGAAAATATATAAAAGATTGGATTGTCTATCAGTTCATATATTTTATTTATTGCTTTTATATAATAATCACTATCACAAGCATTACCAAGAATTTCATTATAAGTTGAATTGCTAATATAATCACCTCTTCTCACATGAATACTCACAGAATTGCTATTTGTAATAGAATTTAGTATTTTTTTATTCTTTAAATCTGTAATAATTGGAAATTTAAAAATTTCTAATATTTCGTCTTTAATATCTGAAAAGTATTTTTCGGATTGCCAAAGACCTCTTAAATATATATCTCTATTCTTATCTAGTGAAAAAATATTTTCTTTATATGATAAATCTTTTCCTTCAATGTAGTAGGAACTTTTGAACCCAAATATTTTTCTTCTCACTCTTGAAAAAAAATCCATTTTATCATCTAACAAATTAGTAATAACATCATGGAAATTCCCTCCTCCTTGAATTGAAAAAACTTTGTTAAGCTCATATCCTTTATTGTCTCTTATTTCTTTAAAATAACCAATATGCAACTTAACTTTGTCATTTCCGTAGCACTTCCTTAGCTTTTCATAAAAAGCATATTGAAACATTTGATTCCCTAAACCTCCGACAACTTCAACAAATATCAATATTGGCACCTTTCAAATTTTATTTAAAATTAGTAAATTATATATTTAATCAAAAATTATTTTTCTACGTCTAGTTTAATAATCTTTCATATATTTCATAAAGTTTTATTTCTTCTTTACCCCAATTAAAGTTTTCTAAAACATACTTTGGACCAACACTCCTCATCCTCGAATATACATCAGGATTCTTTTTTAAATATAGAATTTTTTCGATAATTTCGTTAACATCTTTGGGGTTTACGAAATAACCTGCTTTTATTGAATCTATCTGGTTCTTCCAATTCGGGAAATCACTTGCAATAAAGGGAATACCGTACATTAAGTATTCAAATAACTTATTTGGACTTGTGTCTTCATATTGTTCTTTATCTTGTAAAATAATAAGTGCTACGCTAGATTTGGCTAAATAACTGAATGCTTCTTCTTGAGGTAGTCTTCCTAAATAATCCACATATTTCCATCCTTTATGTGTTTTTAGATTGTCAATAATCTTCTGTTCAGCTACTTGTCCTAATAACCATAATCTAGATTCAGTTATTTCATTAAGCTTATGAACAAGCTCAAGCATCTTTAATGAACCTCTGTCTTCAGAAATTACTCCAAGATAAATCAATCTCAATTCTGATTTATCATCAATTTCTTCACTTCTTCTTATTGTATTAGTAATATTATCATTGTTTACAATTGGCGAATTATTTATTAGAACACTTCTCTTAAATTTATTAAGTTGACCCTCCTGTGTTACAATTGTATAGTTAGCACAAGAACTCATTATACGTTCAGATAAATCTATAATATTGGAAACAATTTTTCTTAATGGTTTCGGTATCCAATTTCTATTCATAATCCTTATTTTAAAATTTTCATGTGTATCGTAAACAACTTTTTTTTTAAATAATTTTAAAAATAAACCAAGAGGAATTGTGTCAGGGTTATGTAAATGGTAAGCATCAGCTTTTTCAAGAATAATCTTATATAATAAAAGAGGCATTTTTATAAATCTAAAAAATCTATTCCTATATTTATAGGGTTTTACAGAGATACCATCCACACAGGTTTCTTCATCTATTCTGGCATATAATATTACATCATAACCTTTTTTGTGTAGAGAAATTGCTTCTTTCTTAAAAATCCGAACATCATCATACTGATGAACTGGTGCAACTATACATATTTTCATTTTTTAACCACTCTTGAAGATATTATATTATATATTATACTCGTCATAATTCTTCTTAATGCATAGTACTTCCTTTTTGCTAAGCATAAACCGTATTTCTTAACTATCTCATCTACCTCTTTCCAAGATTCTTTCCTTTTTGTGTTGCTTATACCCCCTAGTCGCATGTTACTAATAACACAATCACAGTAACTAAATACAGCATTATTAATATAGGCTCTTAGAGTAAATTCATAATCGGCAGAAATTTTATAATTAGTATCAAATATACCAATTGAACTATATAACTCTCTTTTCGTAAAAAAAGTTGGATGCTTTAATGTCATACCGCGCCATAATCTATTATAATTTGTATTAGATTTTTTTACTCCTAAACAATTATTATCTTTGGTAAATAGCCTTATGTTACCATGAATAATATCAGGACACCCAGTTTCTTTATAATAGATATTTATTTTTTTTAAAATATTTGGTTCATACCAATCATCACTGTTAACTATCCCAATTACTTCTTTTGTTGCTAATTTAATTCCTTTATTCATTGCATCATATATGCCATTATCTTTTTCGCTGACCCATAAATATTTCACTTCTTTCTTTAAAAAAGATGACTCATATTTCTTTATTTTTAGTTGAGTGCCATCAGTAGAACCACCATCAATAATTATGTATTCATAATTTGTGTACTCTTGAGTTAATACAGATTTTATAGTTTCTTCTATTGTATTACTACTATTGAAACTTACTGTAATAATTGAAATACCTAATTCATTCATATTTATTCACGATATGATCTTATATCAAACCGCTTTCTCCTTTTAAGTAGTCTAATTATTTAAATATTTTAACACAGATATTACTGCTTTAGCATTTATACATTTTAAATTAGAAAAAAAGTGAAGGCTATTTTAAGTATAATCGATGTAAATCAAATTAAATTCTTTGATTTCATAACTTGATTCTAAAGATTTTTGCATGTAATAAACTTCCAATAACATAAGTGTTATAAAAAATCCTGATGTATTAAAATATCCCCAAGCAAAAAAGGAGACACATATTACAAATAGAAAATTCAAACAATGTTTTGAGTATCTAATAAATAGGTAAGCAAGAATAATTAGTAGACCAATATAACCATTATATAGTATTATTACAGCAAGAATATTATTAACTACTCCACTCAATGAATAATATTCAAGACCCAGGATGTCTTTGTTTGCCAAAAAATAATTTATCTCATTACCAGCTCCCACGCCCCAAAAAGGAGCTTCTAATGCATATTCAAAGCTTCCTACTATTCTAGTAGTTGCTGATGAAGGTTTTAACTCGAATAAATTCTCAACATGCACTTGTAAAATTGGGACATTAATGTATATAAAAATAGCTACTACTATTGTTAATGACAGAATTAATATTCTCTGCATACTGGAATGTTGATTTTTAGTTTTATTTAAAATCATAACAAATATTCCAAAGAAATATATGCCATAAACTGTCATAGAAAAAGTAAGGATTGTACAAATGAACATTAATACATGATAAATCTGTTTGATTTGAAATTTACTAAATATCAAGTAAAAATATAACAAAACAGAAAACAGAAATAAAGAAGGTTCGCTATAAATACTTGTAATTCTAAATAATCCATATGATAGTGATGATTGTCTATAAATCGTAAATAAATCTGTAGGAAAATAATAGGTAGCAACTTGAAATAACCCTAATGCAATTGTAAAAATAAGAATTCTAAAAACAATCAAATTAAATTTTTTGTGATTCTCAAATAGAATTTTTGGAACTAGTAAATATGAAAAGATATAAAAAATTAGTTTAATACTTGAAAACATGAAACTTGTTGTATCAAAATAAGCTTCATTACCATAAAGCAAAAAAGGTATAAAGATTGTAATGATAAACAAAACTAGTAACATTTTTTTCTTATCCCACAAAATTTGCTTATAATGAAACAATGAAACCAGTGACATCAATATTAATGAAATATCTGCAAAACTAATTAGCCCTACATAAACATCAATATATAAATTAATTAAAATTATTCCATAAGAAAAAATCATCATTTACCTCAATTCTTCCATATTACTATATTTGCTCATTTTAATGTTCTCACTTGTTAAATGTTAATTTGTTAAATACTCTTCTTCATTTAATAGTTGAATGCATATCTGTATACAAAACTATCATTAGCTTCTTATATTTATACTCAAAATATTTTATGGTGCCTCTAAAAATTTACTATAAAAATATTTGCTCTTTTATCAATGAATGAACATTGATAACTTTGACATTATAACTCTTAACTATTCCAATGTGCTCTAGGCTTCATCTTGTTCCAGTTAGGATTGTAAATATTAGTACCTAAGAATTATATCATCTTTGAATTACTTGTGACACAACTAATATAGATTGGTACAATATAAGGACACTTAACTTTTCAATTCATAATTGATTAGATATATGTGCTCGGATACTAGGATTTTTATAATATATAGTAATATATTCAATTAGATTGTAAACATTAGCAGTTTTTATCTTAAATTTTTATAAAAAATCTATTAACTTTTAATTACTTGATATTCAATATGAATATTTTTAATTCAAATAAGAATTTCACGATATTGATTTATATTCAAGTTTAAAACTTAACTTTATCATGCACACTAATATCTTTTCCTATCTGGACCTCAATAACATGTAGTTCTGTTTCCGCTATTATTGTATGCTTGCACCCAGCTTCCATTTTAATAACATCCCCTGCTTGGACCTTTCTTCTTTCTCCATCAATTATTGTCTCACCTTCTCCACAAACAATAGTCCAGATTTCATCTCGTTTATCATGGCTATGATAATTCATTCTGTGTCCTGTATTTAAGACAACCTTAATTGTAAGGCATTCCTCTTCAACATCAAGAACTCTGTAGCTTCCCCATGATTTTTCAGCAAACATAATATCCTGGTTTATAGAGTCAACATAAGGTTTTATATAACTTGATTGTTGCTTATCAGTTACAAGTATTCCCTCAGGACTTGCTGCTACAACAACATCCTTAAGTCCCATACAAAGAACTGGTACGCTTAATTCATTTATAACATGAACATTGCTACATGTTTCATTAACAATCGTATTACCAATGCTTGTTCCTTCCATAGCTTCAGTAAGTGTATTCCATGTTCCTAAATCCATCCACTTTCCAGAAAACCTTAGAACATGAATTTTAGATTCTTTCTCTACAACAGCATAATCAAAACTTATCTTCTTTAACTCGTTATATGATGAAAATAAAGTTTTGTAATCATTAAACCCGAAAATTTCTTTTGTAATATTTAGAAGGTATTTCAATTTAAAAGCAAATACACCACTATTCCAAAGTGCTCCAGATGCAATGTACTCTTCAGCTGTTTTCGAATCAGGTTTT
>JAQVSJ010000042.1 GCA_028700595.1 Bacilli bacterium
GTATACTAATACCATTATTTATATGATCTTCAACAATTTGTAACTTTTCTTCCTCGGTAAATAAATAACTTGATCTTGTTTTTACCATATATTCCTCCTAATAGATAAAAGATAACAAAAAAAGCAGACTGTGTCAATCTATTAACACTGTCTACTTTTATTGTACCACTTCAATGTTTTCATACCTTTTTTGTTACGAAAATAGGGAAAAATCTCCTATCTGCACGAAATATTAGGGTCTAATGAGTGATAATTTGAGCACTAATACTAGTCTTTTTTCTATTTGTGTATCAACATAAACATGAAAGGTACATAAAAGCACGATGGGAGATAATGATTAATTCTTATTATTGGAGAATATGTATTTGCATATTGCTGTTATTTAATAATTAATTCTGAATATTTATTAAAACTAGGAGTGTAGGATTTGATGAGGAACTATAAAGGTAATCCTGTTTTCTGGGAATAGGAGATATCAATGTCTAAATAACGATTTGTTTTGTACATAAATTCTAGTTTTACATCGTTATATATCAAATAATAAGGACGTGGAGTATTTTCTGCGGCGTTGTTCTATTTACTGGATGCACCTATCAACAATAAATGGGTTTAATGTAAAATGATGTTATAATTGTATTAAGATATTAGTAAAAAGCAATTATAAAAAGATTCACTCATATACACATGAGGTCGATATATTTAATAACTAATAATTTGTTGATTTTTTTCTATTTCAACATTAAGACAAGGATTGTGTTTATCAAAATATGATAATCCAGCATATATTTATATCTATGAGCGTAATCGTTAGCACCATCATGCAAGCGATATATTAAAGTCTTTTAAAGGGTATGTTCACTCTGATGGTTATGAAGCGTATCGAAAACTTGATGGTTTAACTAAAGTTGCATGTTTCGCACATGCGAGAAGGAGATTTGTAGAAATCTTAAAAGCAATACCCAATACAAGTGTTTTTTATAACATAGCCCAAAAAGAAAAAAACTATATAGATAGTTTATATAAAATTGAAAAACAAATCTCCAATATGACAATTGAAGAAAGATATCAAATAAGATAGGAAAAAAGTTTACCAATCATTAATGAATATGAGGCATGGTTTAAGAAGAATCCATATGCAGATCATAAACAGTTTGCCATTACTAAAGCGATAAATTATTCTCTAAATGGGATGAAAGAATTAAAGAGTTTTCTACTTGATGGAAGGTTAGAAATTGATAACAACAGAGCCGAAAGAATGATGAAGAACTTTGTGATTGGAAGAAAGGATTTTTCTATTTTGTTTTTCAGAAAGTGGTGCAGAAGCATCAGCTATTCTTTATAGCAAAGTAGAAACAGCTTATGCAAATAATTTACGCGTGAAAGATTATTTGTCATATGTTTTTAAAACTATGCCAACGATAAATCCAAGAAATAGGCATGAATTGGCAATACTATTGCCTTATAGTGTTGATTTTCCATCGGGCATTAAGATCAAGGAAAAAAATATCGGTATATTCTGAAAATAGAATAACCAATATTTCTTATTATTTCAATACGTCGTATTTTACACGCTTACATAGTTAAAAAAGCAACCATTCAAGACAGTTGCCAAATAGAGTGGTTGATCAGTAACATTACTATTTTATTAAATCGTTTATTTATTTTTGATATTGTGATAGAATTAATTGAGAGATAAATTGTAATTTATCGAGCAATGAAAAGTAATTTAATAATTTAAATAGGGGGTGAATTTTATTATTAAGTGGGTATTTATTGATGTAGGATCTACTATAGTAGATGAATCTATTTGTGAAGATATAAGAGTACATGAAACAATAAATCAAAGAAATTCACCCTCTAAAGAAGAATTTATTGAGAGAATGAAATATAATGCAAGATGTAATAAAGATGCTTATAAAACTACTTTGATTGATTATAATTTACATAAGTGTGAATGGCGCTCAGAATATGAAAGATTATATCCTTATGTTAAAGATGTTTTAGAACAGCTTTACAGAAAATATAAATTAGGCATTATTGCAAATCAATCGATTGGTCTAAAAGAAAGATTGATTGATTATGGAATTGAAAAATATTTTGATTTAATCATTAGTTCTTCAGATGTAGGAGTTAGTAAACCCAGTTTAGAAATATTTGAATTAGCATTAAATGAAGCATCTTGTACACCTAATGAAGCTATAATGGTTGGTGATAGATTAGACAACGACATAATTCCTGCTCAAATTATAGGAATGAAGACTGTTTGGATTAAGCAAGGTTATGGAAGTTTAGGAAATATAGAAAAATTAGAGATTAAACCAGATTTTATAGTAGATAGTTTGGAAGAGTTATTAGAATTAGACTTTTTTGTAGAGAGATAACTTCCAAATTATCGCTCGATTAATTGTAATTAATAGGGTAAACATAATAATAATTTTGGAGGGAAGTATGAGTATTATTACAGATGTCTTAGCATTATTAGAAACAGTGAGAAAAAAAGCAGAAGAAATAAATGA
>JAQVSJ010000022.1 GCA_028700595.1 Bacilli bacterium
AAATATAGATGCTAAAAGCATCTTTTTTTCTAAAAAAATCTAAGAATTTTTATATTATTTGTGTTAATTTAGGGGAAATTTTTGATTTCTAAAGAAATTAAAAATTAGAAAGGAGGAAATATGACAAATTATGAAATAAACAGCGATACTTTAGCAATATTACCAATAAGTAATTATAAATCTAAAGTTATTGAAAAAGAGAGAGAATATGAAATAAATATGACACCAATGCAAATAATAGAAAACAGTTGTAAATACTTTGGAAGTTCTTATCAAGGTAGATTCTTTGGTACAAAAAGCATGATAGGAATAACGCATAAGTCACCAATAATAATTGAAGAAACAAAAGAAATAATATTTTTTCCTACTAACTCTCCTAGATTATATGAGTGTACATGGATTTCGCTAAAAAATGTAAATAAGCATTTAAAGAAACAAGATAAATCATTAATTGAGTTTAATACTGGATATTTATTGGAATTAGACATATCTTATGGTTCTTTAGATAATCAAATATTGAGAGCATCAAGACTTGAATCAATACTTAGAAAAAGAAAAGTAACATTTTAATTTATAATATGTTAATTATTTGCTATAATATTATTATAATAATAAAGGAGTGTATTAAATGGCAAGTAAAAAGAAACCGGTTTCTAAGAAAGTTGTAACTAAAAAGAAAATAAACAAGAAGGAAATATATACAAAAGATATACCATTGTTAGTTGCAGTTGCAGTAGAATTATTAGTATTATTTATTGCGTATGTTATACTTACATCAGTATAATTAAATTGTTAATTATAAGAAAAGAAGAACATTTAATTTATGTTCTACTTTTTTTAATTATTAATGTTGTATATGTTATAATTTATATAGGTGATTTTATGGACAAATTAAGTAGAGAAGAAGTTTTACATGTTGCTCATTTAGGTAAATTATATTTAAATGAAGAAGAAATTGAAAAATATAAAATTCAATTAAAACAAATAATGGATGAAGTTAATAAGATTAAGAATTTAGATATTAAAGAATCTGATTTTTTAGTATCTCCAAGTGATAATATAAATATTTATTCTAATCATGAAATTAAACAAGTAGATAGAGAAAAAATACTATCTAATTCGTGTAATAGGGATGGAAGTTTTATTGGTGTTAGGTGGTATAATAATGACTAATTATTTAGATTTATCTTTAATTGAAATTAATAATAAATTAAAAAATAGGGAAATTAAACCTATTGATTTAGTTATGGAATGTTTTTCTAAAATTGAAAATAATGAGGATCTTAATTGTTTTATTACATTAAATAAAGAGGAAGCTATAAAAAAAGCACTTGAATTAGAAAACAAAGAAGTAGATAATATTTTATTTGCTATTCCTATTGCTATTAAAGATAATATTATTACTAAAGGATTAAAGACAACTTGTGGTTCTAATATGTTAAATAATTTTATTCCAACTTATGATGCTTATGTAATTAATAAAATTAATAATTGTAATATGATTGTAATTGGAAAAACTAATATGGATGAATTTGCTATGGGAAGTTCTAACCAAACTAGTTATTTTGGATGTGTATTAAATGCTTGGAATAAATCTAAAGTATCAGGAGGAAGTAGTGGAGGTTCCGCTGTAAGTGTTTCATCTAGAATTGTACCATTTGCACTTGGATCTGACACTGGTGGTTCAATAAGACAACCATCTGCATTTAATGGTATCGTAGGTTTGAAACCAACTTATGGAAGGGTATCAAGATACGGATTAGTTTCTTTTGCGTCTTCTTTAGATCAAATAGGGCCTATGTCTAGAAATGTGTTAGAAAATTCTATGTTATTAAATTGTATTGTAGGAAAAGATAATAATGATTTGACTAGTTGTGAAAAGGATAGCGAGGATTTTAGTAGATTAATTGGTGAAGATATAAAAGGTATAAAGATTGCAATTCCTAATTTCTATGTTAATGATAATATTAATGAAGATATTAAATCTAATTTTAATAATGTAGTTAATATACTTAAAAATAAAGGTGTTAATGTTGATTATGTTGATATTGATTATATTGAATATTCTGTTCCTTTATATCAAATTATAGCTTTAGCAGAAGCATCATCAAATTTAGCAAGATTTGATGGAATTAGATATGGTTATTGTACTGATAAAAAGATTAATAATGCTGATGAATTATATAAATATAATAGAGGAGAAGGTTTTGGAGAAGAAGTCAAACGTAGGATAATGATTGGTTCTTATGTATTAAGCGGTGATAATGTACAAGAATATTATTATAAAGCTTTATCTATTAGAAAAATAATATCAGATGGATTTAGTAATTTATTTAAAAATTATGATTATATAATAGGACCTACAACAACAACCCTTCCTTATAATATAGGCGAAGGACAAAATGATGCAGTTAAAAGTTTCTTTGATGATCTTTTAACTATACCTGTTAATATGGCAGGACTTCCGGCTATGAGTTTACCTATTGGTATTAATAATAATTTGCCAATAGGAATGCAAATAATATGCAATAAATTTGAAGAAGCTAAAATATATAAATTAGCTAGTTTTATTGAAAAGGAATTAAATTTGAATTTGGATCCAAGAGGTGATTTAAATGAATAAATTATTACCAACTATTGGTATTGAAGTTCATTGTGAATTAAAAACTAAAAATAAAGTTTTTTCTAATAGTTTAAATGTATATGGTGAAATAGCAAATACTAATATAAATGAAATTGATCTTGGATATCCAGGTACATTACCAACATTAAATAAAGATGTTATTGATGTTGGTATTAAGACTGCATTATTATTGAATTGTAAAGTAAATAAGAGTATGTATTTTGATAGGAAAAATTATTTTTATCCAGATAATCCTAAAAATTATCAAATTACTCAAAAATCTACTCCTATTGGATATGATGGATTTGTAGAAATTGATTTAGGAGACAAATTAAAAAAAATATATATTGAAGAAATGCATATTGAAGAAGATACTTGTAAAAGTATACATGAGAATGGAAAAACTTTATTAGATTTTAATAGAGCAGGTGTTCCTTTAATTGAAATAGTAACAAAACCTGTTATTGATAACGATAATGAGGCTGTATTATATGTTGAAAAATTAAGAGAAATATTATTATATGGTGGTATTAGTGATGTTAAGATTGAAGAAGGAAGTTTGAGATGTGATGTTAATATTTCTTTAAGAAGAGAAGATTGTAATGTTTTAGGAACTAAAGTTGAAATTAAGAATATAGGATCTATAAGTGCTATAAAAGAAGCAATATTATTTGAAATAGAGAGACAAGAAAAACTTATAAATAATAGTGTTGTTATTGTAGCAGAAACTAGAAAATTTGATGAAAGTATTAGAGAAACAGTAAGTATGAGATTAAAGGAAACTAATAATGATTATAGATATTTTCCTGAACCAGATATTCCTAGATTATTAATTGAAGATTCATATATTGAAGAAATTAAAAAAACATTACCAATATTACCTAGTGAGTTAAGAATAAAATATAAGGAATTAGGAATAAATGATATAACTATTAATGCTTTAATATCTAATATGGAATTAAATAAATATTTATTAGACTTAATAAGTATGGGAACTAATGCAATAATAGGTGCTAATATTATTACGGGTGATTTGTTAGCTTATTTAAATAAAAATGGTATAAGTATTAAAGATACAAATATAACTATTGATAATTTAAAATGTTTAGTAGATAAATTAGAATCCAATGAGATATCTTCTAAAATAGGTAAAATTATTTTAAGTAATATGTTTGAAAGTTCTGACAGTGTTGATTTAATAATGGAAAAGAATGATTTAAAATTAATAAGTGATGAAAATGAATTGTTAAATATAATTAAACCAATGATTAATGATGAAATAAAAATTGAATACAGTAAGAATAATGAAAAGACAATTAAATATTTAATAGGTGAAATTATGAAAGTAACTAAAGGTAAAGCTAATCCTGTTGTTGTTAATGATTTGTTATCTAAGGAATTATCAAAATAATAATTTGAATATAAAGGTCTTTTATAGTATAATTATTCCATTATAGAGGTGAAAAGAATGATTAAATTTTTAAATAAATATAAGTTAACAATTATTATGATAGTTTTTATATCAATATCAGTTGTTTTGTTTTTATCTTTTAAATCCTTTATATATCCTGAAGATTCTAAATCTGTTTATGGAGATAGGTTGGAAGGTATAGAAGATGTAGTTATTACAGATTTAAAAAAAGAAGAACTAAAAGCATTTATTGATGAATCAAATACAGTTATTGATAGTAAGTTTGAAACACATGGGAAGATAATCAATATAATTATTAATTTAAATTCTAAAGGAACTGAAGAGAAAGCTAAAGATTTGTTTAATGATATATTGGAAAAGTTTTCTGAACAAGAATTAGAATATTATGATTTTCAATATTTTGTAAATAATGAAGAATTAAAATATTTATTAATTGGTTATAAAAATAAAATTTCAGAAATACCAGTATATACAATATCTAGAGAGGTAGAACAAAATGAAGAAGATTAAGATTGTACCTTTAATAATTAGTGCAATTATTCTTGCTGGAATAATTTCGTTAATTCTTTATATTGTAAAGGTAACGAGAGATGAATATTCTCTCACTACTAATGAGAAAAAATGGATTGAATTAAATAAGAATGTTGTTGTAGACATTTCTATTATGAATGATTTACCTATATTTGCTAATGAAGGAGATGGAGTTTTATTCTCGTTTTTAGAATATTTTTCTGAAGAAACTGGATTAGAATTTAATAAGAAATCTTATAGTATAAATAGTGATTTAGTAGAATCTGATTATGTGTTTAAAATATTAGATGATAATGAAGTATTAACTAAAAATGATCTTTTATTTTACAATGATAATTTTGTAATAGTAAGTAAAAATAATGAGATGATAAGTGATATAAATGATATTTATAATAGTAAAATAGGAGTATTAATTGATGATGTAAAAAGTATTAATGATTATATTGATGCTGATTATGAGCTTACTTTTACTTCTTATGAAACTATTAGTTCGATGTTATCAAAATTTGATTCTAATGATTTAGAATATATAATTGTTCCTAAAAATCAATTTATAAGTAATATTATTGAAAAAGATTACTATGTATGTTACCAATTTGGTAATTTATCTAATAAATATGTATTATCTTATAATACAAACAGTAAAGAATTGAATTCTATATTTTATAAGCTATATAACAAATGGTATGAAAGTAATTATGATAGTTTATATATAGAAAAAATGAATGATTTTTATTTTAAATTAAGTGGTATAACAGAAAAGGAAAAGGCAGCATTTAAAAGTAGAGAATATGTATATGGATATATAGATAATTTGCCATATGATTATACTAGAAACAGTAAATTATATGGTATTAATAATGAGTTTATAAAAGGATTTGAAAGTTTTTCAGGTATACAATTTGATTTTAAAAAATATTCAAATGCTAAGGATTTACAAAAAGCTATTGATGATGGATTTATTGATATAGCATTTAACTATTATTCTTTTGATAGTTTAAAAGGTGTTAATTATAGTACTCCAGTATATTCAGGAGAATATGTTGTATTATCTTATATAGATAATAATGTTAATATTGATTCTTTCGCATCATTAAAAAACAGTAATGTAAGTGTTATTAAGGATACTTTATTAAATACTTATATTAGTAGTAATGTTTCTAGCATTAAAGAATATAGTAAAATAAGACAGCTATTAAAAGATAAAGAATCACTTATTGTTATTGATTTAAACACTTATAATTTTTATAAAAATACTAAGTTTAAGGATTATTATGTTGCTTATAATGGTAATTCAAATATTAATTATAATTTTTTAATTAAGAGTGATTCTACTAATGATGTATTTACTAAAGTTTTTCAATTTTATTTAACAAATGTTAATAGTAATGAAATTAAAAACAATGGTATGTATGAGTTAAGTAATTTAAATAGTGTATTAAATTTATCTTATGTTTATTATTTACTACTTATTATTATTGCAGCTATTTTATCAATAATAGTTGTAAAGAAGAGAAAGATTAGAAAAGATAAGAAAGTTCAAAAAATTAAATATATTGATTCTTTAACTTCTCTAAAAAACAGAGCTTATTTGATAGACAATATGAGTAATTGGGACTTAAATAAAATATATCCTAAAGCAATTATTATTGTAGATTTAAATAAATTAAAAGAAGTAAATAATAATTTTGGTTATGATGAAGGAGATTTATTAATCAAGAAAGCTGCAAATATACTTATAAGTACTCAGCAAGATAATTCTGATATTATGAGATCAGATGGTAATGAATTTACTATATATATGGTTGGATATCAAGAAAATCAGGTTGTTCAGTATATTAGAAAAATATATAAGTTAATGCAAGATTTACCATATGAGTTTGGTGCTACTTTAGGATATAGTATGATAAATGATGATGTGAAAACAATAGAAGATGCAATTAATGAAGCCGTACTTGATATGATTACAAATAAAGAAATAAAGGCGAATGAATAATTCGCCTATTTTTTGGAGATAATATGATAAATAGAATAAAGAATTTTTTTAAAAGATTATATGAAATAATAAAGCAACCAACTATGGCTATTTTGCCTGGTCAATTAGCTTTTTCTTTAATACTATCTATTATTCCAATGATTGTAATACTTGGAATAATAGCAGTGTCTTTTTCTTTATCTTTAGAAAGTTTAATATCATTTGTACAAGATACTTTTCCATCAAAAGTATCAGAGATATTAGTACCATTAATAAATGGTAAAGGTTTTGATATTAATATGATATTTTTCTTAATAACAGGATTATTGTTAGCAACTTCTGGTGCATATTCAATAATAATTACTTCTAATTTAATATATGATATTAAAGGTGGTAGTAAATTAAAAAGAAGAATTAAATCATTTATTATTACATCTATATTATTGTTATTAATGTGCTTTTTAATTATTGTTCCAGGATTTGGTGATCAAATAATTGAATTGATGAAGTTGTTAAAAATATCAGATGGTTTCTATAATTCGATGTTATTAGTTTATAATTTATTAAAATATCCAGTATCATTTTTAATTATATATTTTAATATTAAATTGATTTATACTATATCACCAGATATTAGAATTAAAAGTAAGAACGTAACTTTAGGAGCGTTTTTTACAACTCTTTTATGGATATTATTAACTAGATTTTATTCTTTTTATGTTACTAATGTAGTACATTACGATATATTTTATGGTAGTGTATCTAATATAATAATATTATTAGTGTGGATGTATTTTATTTCTTATATATTTGTAATAGGTTTAGCTTTAAATGCTCAAAAGACAAATGATAATAAGATTGAAGATTGAGGTATATTATGCACAATAAAATAAAACAATTTTTTAAAAAT
This sequence comes from Bacilli bacterium, assembly GCA_028700595.1. GTDB lineage: Bacteria > Bacillota_I > Bacilli_A > RF39 > UBA660 > JAQVSJ01. The sequence continues at coordinate 7,472 of JAQVSJ010000022.1, forward strand.
GATTATAAACAATATTTTAAATCTAATATTTTATTTTTTTGTGCATTATTTTCTATTATATTAAATGGACTACTATTAAGAATATTTACTGTTAATAATGGTTTTGAGTTAAAACCATTATTAGGTGATTTTGCATTAATATTATTTTTATTATCTTTTATGTATCTTATTAAACCTAAGAAAAGAATAATATATATAGTAATAATATCTGTATTTTGTTCTGCTATATGTATAATAAACAGTATGTATTATACTTTTTATTCTTCTTTCGCGTCTGTATCTTTAATTGCTACTAGTTTTCAAATTAGTGATGTAGGAGATGCTGTTGTACAAAATGTTCTTCAAATTAAAGATTTTTTCTTTCTGTGGCAACCAATATTTATATTAGTTATTCATAATTTATTGAAAAATAAACCATATTATAAAATTAAAAAAGAGAAGAGTGATATTAAATTTAAAGGTACAATTTTCAGTTCTTTAATACTTTTAATATTATTAACTGTATTGTTGAATCCAGTTGAAATAGGAAGATTTTTTCAGTTATGGAATAGAGAATTTTCAGTTTCTAAATTTGGTGTATATTTATATCAAACTAGTGATATAGTTAGTAGCATTAAACCTAAAGTAAGTATTATATTTGGTTATGATAATGCAATTAAAAATGTTAATGATTTTTATGAAAATAAAAGTAGTAATTTAAAAGAAAATAAATATACTAATATATTAAAAGATAAAAATGTAATTATGATTCATGCAGAAAGCATACAACAGTTTACTATGGGATTAAAGTTTAATGGAGAAGAATTAACTCCTAACTTAAATAAATTAGCTAATAATGGTTTAAATTTTACAAATTTTTATGCTCAAGTAGGAGTAGGTACTAGTAGTGATACTGAGTTTACTATTTCAACGTCTTTATTACCTGTTAGTAGTGGTACCGTTGCAATAAGTTATTGGAATAGAGAATTTATTACTATGCAAAAACTATTGAAAGATAAATCGTATTATACTTTTAGTATGCATGGTAATAATGGAGATTTTTGGAATAGAAATAATTTTCACAAAACTCTTGGTTATGATGAGTTGTATGATAAAAAGTATTATGAAATAGACGAAGAAATAGGACTTGGATTATCTGATAAATCTTTTTTTAGACAATCTACTAATATGATTAAAGAAATATCACTAAATAATAAAAAATATTTTGGTACTTTAATTATGTTAACAAATCATACACCTTTTGATAAAATAGAAGAATATGGTAATTTTCCAGTATCTGGTAAAAAAAGTAATGGAGATGAAGTACCATATATGGAAGGAACAACTTTAGGTAATTATTTTAAAGCAGTACATTATGCAGATGCAGCTATAGGAGAGTTTATTGAATCTTTAGAAGAACAAGGATTATTAGAAAATACTGTTATAGTAATATATGGAGATCATGATGCTAGGTTATATAAGAAGGATTATGAAAGATTATATAATTATGATTTTGAAACAGACACAATAATATCACAAGATGATGATAATTATATTGATGTTGATTATTATTCATATGAATTAAATAGAAAAGTACCATTTATAATATATACTAAAGATGGTATAGTTAAAGAAGAAATAAATACTGTTATGGGGATGTATGATGTTTTACCTACTTTAGGTAATATGTTAGGTATAAATAGTAAGTATGCACTTGGTAATGATATATTTAATTTGAAAGATAATATAGTTGTGTTTCCGAATGGTAATTGGCTTTCAAATAAGGTTTATTTTAATAATCAAAAAAGAGAATACTTAT
>JAQVSJ010000023.1 GCA_028700595.1 Bacilli bacterium
TAAGTAACTTTTTCCATTTTCAAATTCTATAATACTATAACTATGATCCATATTATTTTCCTCCTATTGAATATTCTTCTACTGGAACCGAACCATTTGTTATTTGTTCTGGTATAAGATCTTTATAAAGAGTTCCAGATTCCGATCTTGGTTCTAAATAAAATTCTAAATTTTTATCAATTTTATCGTTAAATTCTAAATATTTTGTCTTAATATTTTCTTTTTTATAATTAATATAATTTTCTATAGTCGTTTGATTTATATCTTGTCCTGGATATTTTGTTTTTATATCGTTTATTGTATTAACTGTTGCTGAAGACAATATGCATATTGCAAGTATGCTAGAAGTTATTACTCCAATTTTTTTAACTTTGTCATTTTCTTTTCTTACACTTTTTATGTTTCCTTGGTCACTCATACTATTATTTTTAATATTTTCTTTCAAATTATTTACATAATAGTCCCAGTCTTCTGTTTCTTGTTGCTTTGTAAATACTACTGGATCCATTTCTCTAAGTGGTATTTCGCTAGATTGATTATATTCATCTATTTTTTTCCATTCATCTTCATTTGGTATTTTATGAGTACCATCTTCGTTAATACCTATTACATTGTCAACTATTGCTTGATTTGATTTTATTGATTGTTCTTGTTGCATTTTTGTAGTATCAAAACCATTTCCATCACCTAATGGAATATCTATAAATTTATTATCTTCCATATTCTATTCACCTCTATTATATTTTATAATGTATTTGCAATAAAAACAAGCAAATAATAAAATATTTACATTTTGATTTTTTTACTATTTATGCACACCTGAATCCGTGCTATAATAATTATGGTGATATAATGAAAATCATAGTTGTAGATAATAATAAAAAAGCTAGATTAAATAAGGTAATAGATTGGTTAATCTATATGGTTGGTTATGCATTAATATTGATATTAGCATCAGTATTATTTGAAAGCATTGAAATTAGTAATGCTTTTTTTGGGTTATTTGCTCTTATAGCAGCAATAATAATATATGTTTTAAATAAAACTATTAAACCAATATTATTTTTATTAACTTTACCTTTAACTGGGTTAACTATGGGTATATTTTATCCGTTCTTAAATGTTATAATATTAAAGATGGTAGATTTTATTTTAGGAAAGAAATTTGAAACTAATGGTGTATTTCATTTATTTTTTATAGCAATATTAATATCTATTATGAATATTTTATTAGAAATATATGTAATTAGACCAATTACTAAGAGAGGTGTTGAATAATGAATCCGATAGCAATAGATTTAGGTTTTTTTCAAATTAGTTGGTACTCAATATTTATTAGTATTGGAGTTGTTTTAGCTTTTATTATATTAATGGTTGAATCTAAAAAATTAAATATTAATAATGAATTTATAATTAATTTAGTATTTTGGACTATTATATTTGGTATAATTGGCGCTAGATTATATTATTGTTTGTTTAATTATGATTATTATAGTGCTAATCCTGGAGAGATAATTAAAATATGGAAGGGTGGATTAGCTATACATGGTGGTATATTATTAGGAGGTTTATTTGCTTTAATATATTCTTTTAAATATAAAATAAGATTTTTCAGAGTTACTGATTTATTATGTATGGGATTAATATTAGCTCAATCTATTGGTAGATGGGGTAATTTCTTTAATGGAGAAGCACATGGTATTGAAACAACAAGGGAAGTATTAGAAGGGTTTTTAATAATACCAAAATTTGTAATAGATGGCATGAATATTGATGGAATTTTTTATCATCCTACATTTTATTATGAATCATTATGGTGTTTGCTTGGTTTTATAATTATATTATTAATAAGATTTTTATATAAGTATTTGAAAGTTGGACAATTAACAGGAATATATTTTATATGGTATGGAATAGGAAGATTTTTGATAGAATCTTTAAGAACAGATAGTTTGATGTTTCAAGGAGCTAGAGTTGCTCAAATAGTATCAGTATTTTTATTTGTTATTGGTATTCTTTTGTTGTTTTTGAAAGCAAGAGGACCAAAATTAGAAAACTTATATAGTGAGGAGGAACTAGATGATATTAGATTTTGATGTTTTAATAGTAGGAGCAGGAATGGCAGGTATGACTGCTGCTATTTATTTAAAAAGAGCAAATATTAATGTTGCAATAATAGAAAAAACAGCTCCAGGAGGACAAATAAATCAAACAAACAATATAGAAAATTATCCTGGATTTAATAAAATAGATGGACCAACATTAGCGTTCAACGTTTTTAATCAAATACAATCTTTAGGTGTAAGTTACAAATATGGAAATGTATTAAGTATAAAATCTTATGAAGATTACAAGATTGTTACAACTGATAAAGGAGAATATAAATGTAGGGGTGTAATAATTGCTACAGGAAGAAAACCTAAAGAATTAGGATTGGAAAATGAAAAAAACTTAATTAATAATGGAATTAGTTGGTGTGCTTTATGTGATGCACCTTTATATAAAGAGCGTGATGTTATGGTTGTAGGAAATAGTAAATATTCTATTGAAGAAGCTTTAATGTTAAGCGATATTTGTTCATCAGTAACTTTAGTATATGAAGGAAAGATTGATGAAAAATTAAAGGAAAACATTATTTTAAAAGAAAAAGGTAAAATAGTTAAATTAAATTCAAGAGAAAATAAGTTAGAGAGTGTTGATGTTGAAACAAATGGTACAGTTGAAAACATTAAAACATCAGGTTTATTTATAATTATAGGTAATTCTCCAGCATCTGAGATGTTAAATGGTTTAAGTATTAATGTTAATGATGGATATGTTGTTGTTGATGAAAATATGAGAACTAATATAAAAGGAATATATGCTTGTGGAGATATAATTAAAAAAGAAGTTTATCAAGTTTCTACAGCTGTTGGAGAAGGTGCGAAAGCAGCAATGAGTTATATTAAAGACTTTAATTAGTTGTGTAAAGATGGTGATAGTATGTCATTTTCAATAAAAGTTAAAAAAGAGATAGTTAATTTAGAAATGACAAAGATAGAGTCGATTTCTCTTCTTTCTGCTTATTTAAGAAATAACTCTATTGTACTAGAAGATTGTATTATAATTAATACTGAAAATTTAGATATTTCATCTTTTATATTTGATAAAATAAGAGATTTGTACTCTATTACACCTTTTGTATCTGTAAAGAAAACATTTAATTTTAAAAAAAATTTAACATATATGTTAAAGATAAATAATAAAAAAGATATTATTCTTAAAGATTTATCTTTAATTAATGATAAAGGATATTTTAAAAATATTCCTGATGAATATATATATGAAGACGAAGAAGAAAAAATGATGTATTTAAAAGGATTGTTTCTTGCTACGGGTTCTATTAATGATCCAAATTCTATTAATTATCATTTAGAATTTTTAATTGATGATTATGACTATGCAATATTTATTTGTGAATTATTAGATAGTTATTATTTAAACTCTAAGATAATAGAAAGAAAAAATGGATATGTAATATATATTAAAGAAGCAGAAAAAATAAGCGATTTTCTTAAAATATTAAAGTCTAATGAATGTTTAATGAATTTTGAAAATATGAGAATATATAGAGATCAAAAAAATAGAATAAATAGGATAAATAATTGTGAACAAGCAAATGTAGAAAAAACTATTAATTCTGCGTTAAAACAAATAAGTGAGATAGACTATATTGAAAAAGTTGTTGGATTAGAATCTATTGATAATAAATTGAATGAAACTGCAATTTATAGAAAAAAATATCCAGAAGCATCTTTAGAAGAATTAAGTAAAATAATATCTATTGAAACAAATAAAAAAGTTAGTAAATCTGGATTAAATCACAGATTAAGAAAAATAAGAGCAATATATAATAAAATAAGGAGTGGTAATTAATGAAAGGATTTACTTTAGTAGAATTATTAGCGGTTGTATTGATATTATCAATAATTACTGCATTATCAGTTCCTATTGTTGGAAAAGTAGTTGAAGAAAAAAGATTTGATACAGTATTTTTAGATGCTAAAACAATATTAAGAGAAGTTGAATATAATTATATTGATAGTGTTGAGTTTCCTATTACTAAATTAAACACATTAAATATTAGCAGTGTTTCTTTAAGTGATTATGATTCTGAACAATCCTATGTATATATGGATAATAGTGAATTTTATATAGTGTTAATTGGAAAAAATAAGTTTGATGGAATTAATGCATGTAATATAAAACAAAGCTCTAATGATAGTAATGTAGGAAGAATTGTTTGCGAATAAAAAAATATAATTGATAAAGCATTTAAAAATGCTTTTATTTTTGGTAAAATGTATATATCAGAAAAAATGTAAGGACGTGATGATATGGGAAAAGTTATTTCAATGGTTAATCAAAAAGGTGGAGTAGGTAAAACAACTACAAGTATTAATTTATCTGCTTGTTTAGGTTATTTAGGAAAGAATACTTTGTTAATAGATTTAGATCCTCAAGGTAATGCATCTACAGGTGTTGGTATTAATAAAGGGGATAATAAATACAGTATTTATGATGTTTTTACAGAAAAAATTAATATTGAACAATCAATTTTAAAAACTGATTATCAAAAATTAGATATAATACCTGCAACAATTAATTTAGCGGGTGTTGATATAGAATTATTAAATAGAAGTAATAGGGAGCCTGGTTTTGTTAAGACATCTCAATTGAAAAGGCATATTCAAAAAATTAAAGATAATTATGATTATGTAATAATAGATTGTCCTCCGTCATTAGGAATATTAACTACAAATGCATTGACAGCATCTGATTCGGTTATAATACCTGTACAATGTGAATTTTTTGCTTTAGAAGGTATAACTCAATTGTTAAATACAATAATGTTAGTTCAGAAAAACTTAAATCCTAACTTAGACATAGAAGGCGTTTTACTTACAATGTTTGATTCTAGGACAAAATTAGGGGCTGAGGTTGTAAATGAAATAAGAGGATATTTTAGAGAAAGAGTATACGATACAATTATTCCTAGACTAGTAAGACTATCAGAAGCTCCATCATATGGTAAACCTATTAATTTTTATGATCCTACTAGTAGAGGATCTGATGCTTATATAAATTTAGCTAAGGAAGTGATTGATAGAAATGGAAAATAAGAGAAAAGCTTTGGGAAAAGGACTGGAAGAATTATTTAATTCTGAGAATTTAGAATTAGAAAAATTAGAACAAAGTATAATGGAAACCGCTTCTAAAGACGAAATAATTGAAATAAACTTAAAAGAATTAAGACCTAATCCTTATCAACCAAGAAAAATATTTGATAGTGAATCTCTTCAAGAATTAGCGGATTCAATAAAACAATACGGTGTGTTTCAACCGATAATTGTTAAAAAAAGTATTAGAGGATATGAAATAATAGCTGGTGAAAGAAGAGTAAAAGCAGCTAGCATAGCTGGATTATTAACTATACCTGCAATTGTTAGAGATTTTTCTGATGAACAAATGATGCAAATAGCGTTATTAGAAAATCTTCAAAGAAAAGATCTTAGTGCTATAGAAGAAGCTAATGCATATAATCAAATAATTGAAGCGTTACAAATAACTCAAGAAGATTTATCAAAAAAAATAGGAAAAAGCAGAAGTCATGTTACTAATATGTTGGGCTTATTAAAATTACCAAATGAAGTACAAGATATGATTTTAAACGGTAATTTAACTATGGGACATGCTAGAGTATTAAGTAAATTAGAAAACAAAGAACAAATTAATCAATTGGCTAATAGAGTTATTAAAGAGGGTATAAGTGTTAGAGAATTAGAAAAATTAGTAAATATTAATTATGAAAGAAAAATAAAAATTAAAACAAACGAAAAAAATTCTGAAATTAAATATATAGAAAATGTAATGAGTGAAAAACTAGGTTCTAAAGTTGATATAACTAAGTCTAAAATATCAATAAGTTATGATTCTATTAATGATTTAAATAGAATACTTGAAATAATTAACATTAAAATAGATGATTAGGTGAAAATATGAGTAAAGAATATAAACTGGGTTCTAAAGTTATTATGAAAAAATCTCATCCCTGTGGTGGAAATGAATGGGAAATTACTAGAACTGGTGTAGATATTAAAATTCAATGTATTAAATGTGGAAGAAGCGTAATGATGAATAAAATAGATTTTGATAAAAGAATTAAGAAAGTAGTTGAATAAAATGAATAATGAAGTTAAAAGCATTAAAAGAAGTTGGTTTAATAATACTATATTGTTTTTAGCAACTTTAATTGTATTTGTATTTATATTAAGTGCTATCGGATCTTTATTAAAATGGGATGGTAATTATTTAACTTTAAATCCTATAACAGGGGTTTTAGAAAATAACTTAGTTTCCGTAGAATCTTTATTTTCAAGAGAAGGTATAAGATTTATAATAGGTAATGCAGTATCTAACTTTATGAATTTCGCACCTTTAATTATGTTCTTATTTATTATGATAGGAATAGGTTTTGCTGAGAGAACGGGATTGTTTAATTCAATGTTTGGTCTAACTGCAAAAAAAATATCAAGATTTTGGTTAACTTTTATAGTTGTTTTTGTATCAATGATATTTAATATAATTGGAGATATAGGATTTATGGTTATTATTCCTTTATCTGCAATTATGTTCTTAATAAATGGTAGAAATCCATTAATAGGTATTATTTCTTCTTTTGTTGCAATGACAGCAGGATATGGAATAAATGTAATATCAACTCAAATGGATTTTTTACTTACTCAATCAACGGTAATTGGTGCTAATGTAATAGATAAGTCTTATTTAGTATCTAACAATGGTAATTTATTTTTTGGTATAGTATGTACTATATTATTAAGCTTTATAATATCTTATATAACTGAAAAAGTTATTGTGAAAAGAGTTGGAAAATACAAAAAAGAAGATCTTACTGAAGAATTAACTATTAACAAAAAAGAGAAGAAGGGCTTATTAGCATCTTTAATAGCATTTATAGTACTACTAATTATATTTATATATATATTATTACCATTAGGAACACCTTTATCTGGAATATTATTAGATTATGAGTATGTTGATTTTTATTCCAGGGTTTTTAGTAATAATTCTTATGTTATACAAGGGTTATCTTTTATGTTGTTTGTTACATTATTGGTTTGTGGTTGGTTGTATGGAATATTTGCAAGAACAATTAAAACTAAAAACCAATTTTCAAATTACTTATATGGATCTTTAAATAATATAGGCGGAGTTTTGGTATTATTCTTTATAGTTTCACAATTAATAGCACTATTTAAAAAGAGTAATTTAGGTACAGTATTTACTTCATGGATAGCAGAAACATTATCAAATTTAAATTTTTCTGCAATGCCATTAATATTACTATTTTTCTTATTAGTAGCATTAGTAAACATTGTTCAAACTTCTGCAGCATCAAAATGGGCTATACTAGCTCCAGTAGTAGTACCTTTATTTATGAAGTCAAATATATCTCCTGAGTTTACTCAAGCTATATTTAGGGCGGGAGATTCAATTACAAATGTAATTACACCATTTTTTCCATATTTTGTAGTATTTATTGGAATGATACAGTTATATAATAAAAACGAAGAAATGATAGGTATAAAGGATATATATAAATTATTATTACCATATTTATTAGTAATATTCTTTTTCTGGATTATTATATTTATTTGCTGGTATATTATTAACTTACCAATAGGAATAAATGTATTACCTATAATATAAAGGAGGACAAAATGGGACTAAAAGCTGGAATAGTTGGTTTGCCAAATGTTGGTAAATCAACTCTATTTAATGCAATAACTAAAAAAAATATACTAGCAGCTAACTTTCCCTTTGCAACAATAGATCCAAATATTGGAATAGTTACTGTACCTGATAAAAGATTGGAAATATTAGAAAAAATGTATGATCCTAATAAAACAATACCAACTAGTTATGAGTTTATTGATATAGCAGGATTGATAAAAGGAGCATCTAAAGGTGAAGGGTTGGGTAATAAATTTCTTTCAAACATAAGAGATGTAGATGCAATATGTGAAGTTATAAGATGTTTTGAAGATGATAATATTATTCATGTAGAAGGAAATGTAGATCCAATTAGAGATGTAGAAACAATTAATATTGAATTAATACTATCTGATTTAGAAATAGTTGAAAACAGAATATCAAAAATAGAAAAAAAAGCACAAAGTACAAAAGAAAAAGAAGCAATATACGAATTAGAACTTTTAACAAAAATAAGAAATAGTTTATTAAGTAATATTTCAGTTAGAGATATAGAATTAGATATTAATGAAAAAAATATAATTAAACCATTTAATTTATTAACTCAAAAACCAATAATATATATTGCAAATATAAAAGAACTCGATATAGGTAAAGAGAATAAGTATATTGAAGCATTAAAAAAAATATTGCATAATTCAGAGATTGTTGAAATGTGTACAAAAGTTGAAAGCGAATTAAGTGAAATGAATGATGAAGACAAATATCTATTTTTAAGCGAGTTAGGAATTAAAGAAAGTGGATTAGATAAATTAATTAAATCTACATACAATATACTTGGATTAGCAACTTTTTTTACTGTAGGCGTTGATGAATGTAGGGCTTGGACTTTTAAAAGAGGTATGAAAGCACCAGAATGTGCCGGTATAATTCATAGTGATTTTGAAAGAGGTTTTATAAGAGCTGAAGTTATATCTTATGAAGATTTAATATTTTATGGTAGCGAATTAAAGGCAAAAGAAGCAGGTAAAATGAGGTTAGAAGGAAAAGATTATATAATGAAAGATGGAGATATATGTCATTTTAGGTTTAATGTATAAAGTAGAATAACTTCTACTTTTTTTATAACTTGAAATACAATAAATGTATGTTATAATTTAATCATAATAGAGGTGAGTATATGAAAAAGGGATTTACATTAATAGAATTACTAGCTGTATTAGTAATATTAGCAATTATATTAGTAATAGCAGTACCAAAAGTAATAAGTGTTATTGGAAATGCAAAACAAAGTGCAATAGATTCGGAAGCAGGTTTAATAGCAGCGAAATTAAAGCTAGAAAGAGATGTTAATGCTGTTGATGTAACAACATTAAGTTTGAGTGATTTAGATGAATATGAAATAGATAGTTCTAAATATGATAGTTTTTTAGCAGAAGAAGTAAATGGTAAAATAG
>JAQVSJ010000004.1:0-4481 GCA_028700595.1 Bacilli bacterium
TCCATTAGCGGAATACGCCGATCTTAAAAAAGAATGCGTTGTGATCGGCGTAAATGACCGCTTAGAAATATGGTCTAAAGATAATTTTGATAAGTTTATTAATGATAACATTGATAATTTGTCAGAAATAACTGAGAATCTTTTTGAAAGTAATATTTAATATGCATGTAAGTGTATTGTTAAAAGAAACAATTGATAGTTTATTATTAAATGAAGATTCAATATGTGTGGATTGTACTTTAGGATATGGAGGACACAGTAAAGAAGTTTTAAAAAGAATAAAAAGGGGTTGGCTTTTTGCCTTTGATCAAGATGCTGAGGCAATAAAATATAGTCAAAAAGAATTGGAAAAAATTGGAAATAATTTTGAAATAATTAAATCTAATTTTATTAATATTAAAGAAGAATTAAATAAAAGAGATAAGTATAAAGTAGATAGAATTTTATTTGATTTAGGAGTTTCTAGTCCACAATTAGATAATGCTGATAGAGGATTTAGTTATCATAGTGATAGTAATTTAGATATGAGAATGGATAAAGATAATGAGTTGAATGCAGAAGTTGTAGTAAATGAATATTCTCAAGAAAAATTAACTAAAATATTTTATGAATATGGAGAAGAAAAATACTCGAAAAGTATTTCTAGAAGTATATGTAAATATAGAAAAAATAAGAGAATAACAAATACATTGGAATTGGTGGACATAATTAAGAGCTCTGTACCAACGAAATATAAGTTAGATAAGCATCCTGCAAGAAGAGTATTTCAAGCCATTAGAATTGAAGTAAATAATGAATTAGAGTGCCTTGAGAGAGCATTAGAAGAATCAATCAATATATTAAATTCAAAAGGTATAATTTGTATAATTACATTTCATTCTTTGGAAGAAAATATTGTTAAAAAGATTATTAAAAAATATGGTGAAGTAGATAAAATATTTAAAAATTTACCTGAGATTCCAAAAGAATACTTACCAATAATTAAATTAGTTAAGAAAATTAAACCTAGTAATAATGAGATAGAAATAAATAATAGATCTAGAAGTGCTAAATTATTTGTGATTGAAAAAATATAGAGGTGTGATATGAACAATGTTAAATTGAAAACAAATTTAAAAAGAATATGTATATTATTGTTGGTTCTTTTTCCAATTACAAATTTATTATGTAAAGCTACATTAACTAAGATTAATGTTGATGTTGAAAGAACTAAAAGAAAAATAATTGCACAAGAAAATAAAAATGAAAGTTTGACTATGAAAGTTAATGAATTAAAATCTTTAGCTAATATTCAAACTATAATTGAAAATGAAGGACTTAAATATGATTGTTCTAATATAAAAGTAGTTGCATTATTAAATAAGTAGTTTTTGAGGTGTTGTTGTGAAAAGAAGAATGAATACAAATAGAATTAAGTGTAATTGGATTGTATTATTATGTGTTCTTCTTTTTTTTATTGTCTTAGCACTTAGAATGACACAATTATCTTTATCAAAAACAATTGATGGTATCAATATTAAAGCTTTTGCGGCAGCAAGAAATAATAAAAAGGAAGTTATATTTGCAAAAAGAGGTAATATATACGATAATGAATCTAATATATTAGCTCAAACTGTTAATTCGTATACAGTAATTGCTTATTTATCTAGTAATAGGGGAGAAGGCAATTATGTAGTTGATAAAGAAGATACTGCTCAAAAGTTAAGTGAAATAATTAATATGAAATATGAAACTATATTAGCTCTATTAAATAGAAATGCTTATCAAGTCGAATTAGGACCTGGTGGTAGAGGAATTACTGAATTAACTAAGGAAAAGATTGATGAATTAAAATTACATGGTATTGGGTTTATACCTACTTATAAGAGGTATTATCCTAATGGAAATTTTGCTTCATATTTATTAGGTTATGTTCAAGTTAAAGATGCTGGTGAAATGGTTGGAGAAATGGGCATTGAACTTCAATACAACAATCAATTAAAAGGTGAAGATGGAAGTTATGAGTATGAGCAAGATTTATATGGTTATAAGATTGCAAATACTAATGAAATAGTAGTAGAAGCCAGTGATGGTGTTGATATATATTTAACTATTGACAGTAATATACAGTTTTTCTTAGAAAGAACATCTGCTGAAGTATACGAACAATATACTCCAGAATGGTTAGTTGCAGTTGTTGCTGATGCGAAGACGGGTGCTATATTAGGAAGTACTTCATATCCTTCGTTTAATCCAAATATAAAAGATATTACTAATTATTTAAATCCTTTAGTTTCTTTTGCGTATGAACCAGGATCTACTATGAAGACGTTTACATATATGGCAACTATGGAAAAAGGTGCATATGATGGAGATGCTAAATTTACATCTGGTAGTGTTACTTATGGTAAGGATGTAATATCTGATGCTAATCCAAAGGGTTGGGGTGTTTTAACTTATGATCAAGGATATACAAAATCTGCTAATACAGCTGTATCTAATTTAACTAAATATTATATTGATGGTGTTGAATTAAAATCATATTTTGATAAATTAGGATTTGGAAGTAAAACTGGAATAGAATTGCCTGGAGAAAAGAATGGAAATTTAAATTTTTATTATCCATTTGAAGTAGCTAATGCTGCTTTTGGTCAAGGAATTACTACAACTCCAATACAAAATATACAAGCATTAACTGCAATTTCTAATAACGGGATATTATTAAAACCATATATTGTAGAAAAAGTTGTTGATTCTAACAATGGTAAGATATTATATTTTGGTAGTAAAACTGAGTTAGATAAAGTTGCATCTATAAGTACTGTAGAAAAGATGAAACAGTTAATGTATGATGTAGTTAATGGTGATCCAGATTATTCAACAGGTCGTTCATATAGACAAGTTGGTTTAGATGTTATTGGAAAAACAGGAACAGCACAATATATTAATCAAAGTACTGGTAAATATTACTATGGTGGTATTAATTATATTAGAAGTTTTGCAGGTATGTTTCCTAAAGATAATCCACAATATGTAGTATATATGGCTATAAAGAGACCAATTAATAGTATAGCATTGCCTAAATTAGTAAATCCAATTATTAAAGATATTGCAAATTATAAAGGTATATATATAGATGAATCTAAAAATGAAAATATAATTAATTTTGAAATGCCTAATTTATTAAATAAGTCAATTAATTATGCACAATCATATTTTGAAGCTCTTACTAAAAGGATTATAATTATTGGAGAAGGCACAAAAATAATTAATCAATATCCTTTATATAATACAAGTATAGATAGTTTGGATAAAGTATATTTAGTAACTGATAGTGATGATTATAGTTTTCCAAATATAAAGAATTGGTCTTTAAAAGATGTTAAAACTTTATGTAATATTCTCGATATAAAATTAGAATATGAAGGAACAGGATATGTTGTTTCATATGATATAACTAACAATAAGAAGATAAGTGTTGTATTTTCAAATAATATTGAGTAAATATAAAATAATATAGTATAATCAAAGAATGGAGATGATTTGATGTTAATATTAGCAAAATCTGTTTTAGCGTTAATGCTTGGGCTAATAGTATCTGCTGCAATAGGATTAATATTAGTACCTATTTTAAAAAGAAAGAAGATAGGACAAAAAATAAGTATATATATGGAAGATTCTCATAATAAAAAGAATGGTACACCAACAATGGGTGGTATTATGTTTATTCTTTCTACTTTAATATGTATTGCAGTATTATTTATATTTAAAAAAATAGAATTGACACCTAATTTATTTATAATATTATTTGTATTTTTAAGCTATGCATTAATTGGATTTATAGATGATTATTTAAGTATTAAAAAGAAAAATAATGAAGGTTTAACTACTATCCAGAAATTATTATTACAATTAGTTGTAGCAATAGTGTTCTTTATTGTATATATGAATAGTGGTGCAGATTTAATATTAAAAATTAATACTTTAAATATTGAAATTAATTTGGGTTGGTTTTATGCTGTATTTATATTATTTTTATTGGTTGGTGGATCTAATGCAGTTAATATATCAGATGGGTTAGATGGATTAGCAGGCGGATTATCTGCAATAGCGTTTTTATCATTTGGTTTGATAGCTTGGGGAGCTACGTGGGTGGCTGGAAATCAAGATATAGCAATTTTATGTTTTATTATACTTGGTTCTTTATTGGGATTCTTAATATATAATACTTATCCTGCAAGAGTCTTTATGGGTGATACTGGTTCTTTAGCATTAGGAGCTACTCTGGCGTCAATAGCTATATTAACAGGGCATGAAGTAACGTTAGTAGTTGTAGCGGGAGTATTTGTTATTGAAACATTAAGTGTAATAATTCAAAATATATCTATGATATTATTTAAGAAAAAAACATTTTTAATGACACCGTTGCACCATCATTTTGAAAAATTAGGATGGGAAGAAAGAGATATTGTTAAATTATTTTGGATAATTGGATTTATATT
>JAQVSJ010000004.1:4581-34668 GCA_028700595.1 Bacilli bacterium
ACTTTTATAATGGAAGCATGTGAATATAAAAGAGTGTTTTTAAATTATTATCCAGATTATATTATTATTACTAATATTGAATTAGATCATGTTGATTATTATAAAAATTTAGATGATGTTTTATCAGCATATAAAGAATTTTCTAAACATGCTAAAAAAGGAATTATTGCATGTGGTGATGATGAAAATATTAGAAAACTAAACATTAAAGATAATATACTATATTATGGATTTAATGATAATAATGATTTTATTGCAAAAAATATAGAGTTAACTTCTGAGGGATCATCTTTTGATGTGTATTATAATAATAAATTATTAGATAGATTTTATATTCATTTGTATGGCAAACATATGATATTGAATGCATTAAGTGTAATAGCATATTGTTATTTACATAATATAGATATTATAAATGTTAAGGATCAATTAGTTACATTTAAGGGTGCTAAAAGAAGATTTACTGAAAATATAATAGGAAATATAATTACTATTGATGATTATGCACATCATCCAACTGAAATAAAAGTAACAATTGAATCTGCTAGACAAAAATATCCAAATAAAGAATTAGTTGCGGTGTTTTTTGAAAATACTTTTTCAAGAACAAAGAGATTGTTTAAAGAGTTTGCAGATGTTTTAAATAAAGCAGACAAAGCATATGTAACAGATATATTTAGTGATAGGGAAACTCAAGAAGAATTTCCTGATGTTACACCTATGCTTATTGTAAATTTATTAAATAATGGCGAGCATTTAAAAGTTGGAACTATAAATAATTTAGTTGATGAAAATAATTATGAATATATTAAACCTTTATTAAAACATAAAGATGCTGTTATAATCTTTATGGGTTGTAAAGAAGTTTATTATATAAAAGAAAAATTAGAAAAATATTTAAAGGAGGAAAAATATGATTAAAGGAACAGAAACAGAGAAAAATTTACTTAAAGCTTTCTCAGGTGAAAGTCAAGCAAGGAATAGATACACAATGTATGCAAGTAAAGCTAGAAAAGAAGGGTATGAAAAGATATCAGAAGTATTTTTGACTACTGCTAGTAATGAATATGAACATGCTAGTTTATTTTACAAAAAATTAATTGGTGGAGAATTGGAAATAACAGCATCTTTTCCAGCAGGAGATATTGGTACAACTCTTGAAAATTTGAAATTTGCTGCTAATGGAGAAGCTGACGAAGCACATAAGTTATATCCAGAATATGCTCGTGTTGCTAAAGAAGAAGGATTTGATGATATTGCAACATTGTTTACTAATATTTCTACAATAGAAGCACATCATGAAGAAAGATATAATATTTTATATGATTTAGTTGAAAAAGGATTTTTTACTAGAGAAATAGAATATGAATGGGAATGTAGAGAATGTGGATTTATAGTAAAAGGAAAAACACCACCTGAAGTTTGTCCAACATGTGATCATCCACAATCATTTTATCAATTAAAATTAGACATATATTAAAATAAAGAGCTATTCATATAGCTCTTTTTTTAATAAATCAATATTTTTTTGCATCATCGTTATATAGTTTTCACCATTATTTTTTTGTTCTTCACTAAGTAAAGTTATAGTGTGAATATATATTTTTTTTATTTTCTTTTTATTTAAAATATTTTCAACTTCTTCACTTAATATATCGTTTTCAAATAAATAAATATATTTAATTGAATTTTGTGTTATTGCTGTTTCTGCATCAGATATCTTTTTATTAGTAATTGTATCATTGTCTAAAGAATATATATTTAATCCATATTTTTCTAAAAATAATAGAGAATCATTACCTATTAATATATTACTCTTATCACTCATTTCAACAATTAATTTTATTTCAGCATCTATTTCAGATATCTCAATTTTTAAATTATTGTAATTTTTTTCAATCATATTTTTTAAATATGTAGTTGTAATATATTCTTTCATACCATTTTTAATATTTTGAGATAGCATTAAGAAGTTTGATGGATTTATCCATAATTCTTCTTCTCCATATGTAAACTCCATGCCCATAGCAGCATCTACAATCATTAAATGTTTATTATAATTTAACATATCTACTGCGTAATTCTTTTCTTCACTTAATCCATTATATACAAATAAATCTTTTTTACTATAGTCTTCAATTAGTTTGTTTGATAATTCTACTATTTCATTTGGGTAAATACTATTTATAGTGCTATTGTTTCCATATAACATAGTGCTTAAATATTCTAATGGATAAACTGTAGTATATATTGAAATATTATCCATATTATTTAGTGATACTGAACATCCTGATAATAAGATTGTTAAAGTTAATAATAATATTATTTTTTTCATATATTCTCCTTTTTGGGAACTGGATCGTATCCCATTTTACCAAATGGATGACATTTTAATATTCTTTTAAAACTTAAGAAACCACCTTTAAAAGCCCCATAAGTTTCAATTGCTTCTAATGCATAATCTGAACAAGTAGGTATAAATCTACATTGATTATGAAATGATCCAGGTATTAATTTATACATTTTGATTAATTTAATCATAATTCTTTTCATTTAATCACCTATTATATATCTTATTATATTTTAAGATAAAAGTAAAACAAAAAGAATAAAAAGTGATATAATAAAAATAGGTGATAGTATGAAGATATTGGAAGAACTTAATATAATTCCAAATAATATAGAATTATATGAAAATGCATTTATACATACTTCTTATAGTAATGAAAATGAATTTTCTGGAAATTATGAAAGACTTGAATTTTTAGGAGATAGAGTAATAGATTTAGTTGTTAGTGAGTATTTATACAGAAAATGTGAAATTGAAGAAGGCGAAATGACTAAAATCAGAGCTTCATATGTATGTGAGAATGCATTATATGAAAATGCTTTAAGATTAAATTTTCATGAGTATGTTAAAGTGGGTAAAGGCGAAGAAGCTTCTGGTGGTAAAGAAAAGAAAGCTATTTTAGCAGATATTTTTGAAGCATTTGTAGCAGCATTATATTTAGATAAAGGATTAAATGAGGTTAGAAGGTTTTTAAATTTTACGGTTATTGCAAGTATAGAAAAAAATAAAGAATTTTTTTATGATTATAAATCAGTATTACAAGAGTATGTTCAAACTGGTAAGAAATCTATTGAATATGAAGTTACTGATGAATATGGACCTCCACATAGTAAAGTATTTGAGATTGTAGTTAAGGTTGATAAAATAGCATTAGGAAGAGGAACTGGTAGTACAAAGAAACAAGCAGAACAAAATGCTGCACAAGATGCAATTGAAAAGAAAGCTGGAATAGATAAGCCCTTAAAATAAGGCTTTTTTCTTGTTAAATATATTTAGATATAGTATAATTTTTATGATAGTGGGTGTTAAACATGTATTTAAAACAAATAATAACTCAAGGTTTTAAATCTTTTGCAGATAAAATTAATATAGATTTTGATAAAGGTATTACTTGTATTGTTGGTCCTAATGGTAGTGGGAAAAGTAATATTGTAGATGCAGTTAAATGGGTTTTAGGAGAACAATCAGTTAAGCAGCTTAGAGGTGGAGATTCAATGACTGATGTTATATTTTCTGGTAGTAAAAGTAGAAATGCATCTAATTATGCTTCTGTTAATTTGATATTTGATAATTCAGATAGGCATTTAAATATTGATTATTCTGAAGTATGTATTAAAAGAGTATTATATAGAAATAAAGAAACTGAATATTATATAAATAATGAAAAATGTAGATTGAAAGATATATTGAATTTATTAGTTGATAGTGGAGCTTGTAGAGATTCGTTTAATATTATTTCTCAAGGAGATGTTGCTAATATTTTCAGTTCTAAACCTGAAGATAGAAGAGTAATTTTTGAAAGTGCTGCTGGTGTATTAAAGTATAAGAAACGAAAAGAAGAAGCAAATAGAAAGTTACAACATACTAGAGATAATATTGAAAGAATTAATGATATTATTAATGAATTGGAAATAAGAATTGAGCCTTTAAGGGAACAACAAGAAAATGCAACTAAGTATGTAAATTCTAAAAAAGAATTAGAAGATGTTGAAATTTCTTTGATTGTTAATGATATTGAAAAGATCAATAATGATACTGTATGTTTAAAAGGGAATTTAGATAAGTATAATAATGAAATAATAGATATTGAAAATAATTTATCTATTAGCTATTCTAAGTTAGAAAAAGAGAAATTAGAACAATCTAAGTTAAATACTGATATTAGTAATAAACAACAATTATTATTGGAACAAACATCTATTGTGGAGAAATTAAATAGTGAAAAAAATATCGTATCTGAAAGAAAAAAATATGATGTAGATGATATTAAGATCCATAGTAATGTTATTAATTTAAAAGAGCAACAAATGAATATAAGAAATAAACTTGATTTAATTAATAATGAAATAAAAGAAATTAATAAGAATATAAATTGTTTTAATGTAAATAAAAATGAAATTGAATTAATTTTGAATAATTATAAAAATGAACATCAAATAATATCTAATAAGATAAATGACAATATTAAAGAAAGAGTATCTTTAGAATATAAAATAAGGTCATTGGAGAGTGATATTGAATCTAATAGTGATTTATCTTATCCAGTTAGATCTGTTTTAAATAACACTAAATTAAATGGTATACACAATGCTTTAGGAAAGATAATTGAATTTGATGATAAATATTGTACTGCTGTTAGTGTATCACTTGGAGCATCATCTCAATTTGTAATATGTGATGATGAAAAAAGTGCTAAAAAAGCTATTGATTATTTAAAAGAAAATAATTCGGGTAGAGTTACATTCTTTCCTTTAAATATAATTGAAAAAAGAGGAATAGATAATAATACATATAATCAACTTAAAGATGACGATAATTTTATAGATATATTATCAAATTTAGTAGAATATAATAAATTATATGAAAATATAGTACTAAATCAAATGGGAAATATAATAGTAGCAAAAGACTTAGATGGAGCTAATAAAATAAGTAAAAAAATTAATCATAAGTATAGAGTTGTAACTTTAGAAGGTGAATTACTTCATGTTGGTGGTTCTATAACTGGTGGTAATAGTAATAAAAACAATATTTCCTATAAAGCAGAGTTATCAAGTAGCAAAGACAACTTAGCTATTTTAAATAAAAGTATTAGTAATTTTGAGAATAAAATTAAAATATTAAATACAAATATATTAAATAATAATAAAAAGTATGAAGATTATTCTTCTAAATTAATTTCTTATAATCAAATGTTATTAGCAAAAGAACAAACAAGAAAAGAATATCAAAATGAACTTGAAAAAATAATTAATGAAATTAATAGTATTGATAATAAAGATGATTTTGATGAAGAAGAACAAATTATTGAAAAATATTTTGAACAATTAAAAATTAAAGATCAAACTATTAAAGATATTAGTGATTTAAATAGTAAAATTGATAGTTGTAATAACAATATTAATGAATTAGAACATTATATTAAAGATTTAAATTATAAATCATCTAAAATACAAAACGAGTTAAAAGATATTGAAGTAAATAATACTAAAAAGGAAATAAAAATAGAAAACTTATTAAATATTTTAAATGAAGAATATAATATGACTTTTGAAAAAGCTAAAAAAGAATATATTTTGGTTTTAGATGAACAAATTGCTAGAAGAAAAGTAAATGAGTTGAGAAAAGTAATTAAGGAATTAGGCATGGTAAATATTTCTTCGATAGAAGAATATAAAACTGTAAGTGAGAGATATGAATTTTTAAGTAATCAAAAAACGGATTTATATAAAGCAGAAAATACATTATCTGATATTATTAATGAAATGGATTTAATAATGAAAGATAAGTTTTTAGAAACGTTTAAAATGATTCAAGTTGAATTTAAAAATGTATTTAAAGAATTGTTTAAAGGCGGAACGGCAGAGTTAAAATTAACAGATCCAAATAATATATTAGAAACAGGTGTTGATATAAGTGCATTACCTCCGGGTAAAAAATTACAACACATATCTTTATTAAGTGGTGGAGAAAAAGCACTAACTTCAATTGCACTTTTGTTTTCAATATTAAAAATAAAGCCAATACCATTTTGTTTGTTAGATGAAGTAGAAGCACCTTTAGATGAAGTCAATATTGGAGTATTTGGTAATTTTTTAAGTAATTTTAAAAATAAAACACAATTTATAATAGTTACTCATCAAAAAAAGACAATGGAGTATGCAGATACTTTATATGGAATAACTATGCAAGAATCAGGTGTTTCAAAATTGGTTAGTGTCAAGTTAAAATAAAAACACAATGCTATATTGCACGCATTGTGTTTTTTGTTTGTTCATCATTAATTATTCTTTGAGTAAATAATATTCCATTTAAATGATCTATTTCATGTTGAAAGGCAATTGATAACTCTTCTCTTACTCTTATTTCAAATTTATTTCCATCTTCATCATATGCTTCAATTGTTGTTCTTGCATATCTTGGGACTATTCCTTCAACATCTCTATTAACGCTTAAACATCCTTCTCCAACTTCAGAATATATTATTTCTTCTGAGTGACTAATTATTTTAGGGTTGATTATTATATAATTTTTAAATTTTTGTTCTTTATCTTTTTCAGTAGTTATTTCTTCAACAATAACAAAATATCTTTTTAATATACCAATTTGAACAGCAGATAAACCCATACCAGGTCTTAAATTAAGTTTTTCAGCAATTTCTTCAATTTGACTTTTTTTTAAGTAATCTAACATTTCTTTTATTTTCTTTTTATCTTCTTTTGGTAGAGGAAATTTAACTTCTTCACTTATTTTATATAATCTTTTATCTACTTCATCTAATATATCTTCTGGTTTTAACATAGTATCACCTCAATATATACATATTCTAGCATAAAAACACTTAAAAATAAATGTTTACATGTGTAAATATAATTATCACAATTATAAATATTAATATTTTATGATATTATATTAATAGAGGTATAATATGAAGAAAGTATTAAGAAAAATAGATAAACCTTTATTGATAACGACATTTATAATGTTTTGTTTTGGTTTAATTGCTATTTTTAGTGCTTCTTATGTAAAGGCAAGTTTTGCAAATGTTAGTGCTTTTTATTATTTGATTAAACAAGGACTAATATTATTATTATGTATTTTTATATTCTTAGTTGTAATAAGAATACCTACTAGTTTATATAAAAAATATATAAATATAACAATGTATGGAATAATAGTTGCTTTAGCATTGTTATTTGTTTTTGGGAAAACAGTTAATGGTGCAACTAGTTGGTTTGATCTTGGTATGTTTGATTTTCAACCTAGTGAATTAGCTAAAATACTATTAATAATATTTTTAGGTGTATATTATGATAAAAATAAAAATACTAATAATGTAATGATTGTAATTAGACCATTAATATATTCATTATTTATAATTGTTTTAATAGCATTGCAACCTGATTTAGGTACTGTAATGATTGTTTTCTTGTTAACTTTTTTAATATTTATATCTTTACCATTAAATAAGCAAATTAAACGTAAAGTTTGGATAATTATAGGTGTGGGCGCTATTATTGTTTCTGCTATATTTTCATATTTATATTTTGTAAAAGATAAATCAATAATAAATAGTTATCAATTAGAAAGATTCAACATATTAGAACCTTGTAAAAGATATACAGAAACAGGAACAGGATATCAAGTTTGTAATGGCTATATAGCAATAAATAATGGTGGTTTATTTGGTGTGGGGATAGGTGATAGTACACAAAAATATCTTTATTTACCTGAAGCACATACTGATTTTATTTTTCCAATAATATTAGAAGAATATGGATTAATAATTGGTATTATTATACTTTTATTTTATTTTATAATAATAAATAGAATATATATTATATCAAAAAAGAGTAGTACTCTTATGGGAAGCATAATATGTTATGGTGTTGCATGTTTTATATCACTTCATTTATTTGTTAATCTTGGTGGAGTTTTCGGATTAATACCACTAACTGGTGTACCATTACCATTTTTAAGTTATGGTGGAACTTTCGCATTAATTATTACTATATCTTTAGGTGTGGTTCAAAGAATATGTTATGAAAGTAAAATTAGTGAACAATATAAATCTTTAGAAAATAATATAAAAGAAAGATAATATAATTATAGAATAACCTCTTTGGAGGTTATTTTTATGAAAAAATATATTATCATAGTATTAAGTGTAATAACAATAATAATTCTTTCTTTTTTCTATTATTCTAATGAAGAAGATCCAATTAAAGAAATAGAAGTTGAAGAAGTAGAAGAAGAAAAAGAAATTGTAAAAAGTATTTTTTGTGTAGATATTAAAGGTGCTATAAATAAACCTGGTGTTTATTGTTTGGAAGATGGTGGAAGGGTATTAAATGTTATTGAAGCTGCCGGTGGACTAAAATCAACTGCTGATACAAGTGTAATAAATTTAAGTAAAAAAATAAGTGATGAAATGACAATAATAATATATACTAAAATTCAAATAAAAGATGCAATAAATAGATTGAATAGCCCAACAATTATTGAAATTATAAAAGAAGTAGAAAAGGAATGTATATGTCCAGATACAAATAATGATGCATGTATTAACGAAACTATTAATGAAACATCTCTAGTTAATATAAATAATGCAACTAAAGAACAATTAATGACTTTACCAGGTATTGGTGAATCAAAAGCAGATGCTATTATTACGTACAGAATAGAAACACCTTTCTCAATAATAGATGATTTAAAGAATGTACCTGGAATAGGAGATTCTACATTTGAATCGCTTAAACAATATATTACAGTCTAATTTAACATATATAATATTAACTATATTTATAATTATATATTCATTAATAAATGTATTTTTAATTAAAAGAGAAAGTATTTATTTTGAGGGTATTAATACGGTAACAGGAAGCATTAAAAGCATATCTTATAATGATAATGGTACTAAGATAGAACTTGATTCTAAAGAAGATTTAATAGTGTTTTATGATGTGTATGTAGAATACAAATTAGGAGATAAAATTAAAGTAGAAGGAGTATTAGAACAACCGACTGAGAATTCAGTATTTAATTTGTTTAGTTATAAAAAATATCTATATAATCAAAAAATATTTTTTATAATGAAAGCAGACAAAATAATATTATTAAAAAATAATCAAAATATATTTTTAAAATTTAAAAGTAAAATAATAGATATATCTAATAATAGAAAGACATCTAAATATTTAAAAGCATTTATTTTAGGAGATACATCTTTAATAAATGATAATGTAATGAAAAGTTATCAAAAAAATGGAGTTAGTCATTTGTTTGCCATATCAGGTATGCATATATCTTTAATTACATTGATATTAAATAAAATAATTAAGAAAAATAAAATATTTATATGTTTATTTATATTGTTTTATATGTTTTTAACTAGTTTTTCACCTTCTATAATGAGAGCAGGTATATTTTTTATATTATTATTTATAAATAAGAAGTATAAATTAAACATTAAAATAATAAACGTACTATTATTTACTCTTTTTGTATCATTATTAATTAATCCTTTTTTAATTACAAGAGTTGGATTTCAATATTCTTTTATAATTAGCTTTTTCTTAATAAAATGCACCAAAATATTAAAGAATAAATCAAAAACAAAATCTTTATTATTAGTATCTTTAATTGCATTTATTTCAAGCATTCCAATAAGTGTTAATAATTTTTTTCAAATAAACATATTAAGTATTATATATAATTTAATATTTGTTCCATTAGTATCATCAATATTGTTTCCTTTATCTTTAATTGCGTTTATATTTAAACCATTAGATATTTTGTTAAATGTATTTATTAATATATTAGAGAATTTATCTTTATTTTTATCTAATATAAATATTGGAATATTTACATTTGGGAAAATTAGTTTAATATTTATAATTATTTATTATTTTATATTATTATTTATTACAAATAATTTTAAATTAAAGAGAAATTATATATTTTTAATTATATTAATATTTCTATTTTATAATAGAGCTTTATTAAATAGAAATATTGAGATAACATATTTAGATGTTGGACAAGGAGATTCAATATATATAAATTTACCATATAATAACGGGAGCATACTTATAGATACTGGTGGTAATAGTTCTAAAACTTATTCATTAGGTAAAGAAGTTATTTCCAAGTATATTTATTCAAATGGAATAAGAAAAATTGATTATATGATAATTACTCACGGAGATTATGATCATATTGGTGAAGCAATAGAAGTGGTTGATAGTATAAAAATAAAGAATGTAATATTAAATTGTGGACAGTTTAATGATTTAGAGAATAATCTAATTAAGGTTTTAGAAAATAAAAATATAAAATATTATTCATGTATAAAAGAAATAAATATAGGCAAGTATAGATTAGAGTTTTTAAACAATAAAATATATAATAATGAGAATGATAACTCTATAGTTATATATACAAATTTAAATAATTATAAATTCTTATTTATGGGTGATGCTGGAGTAGAAGTAGAATATGATTTGATTGATAAATATAATCTGAGCAACATAGATTTTTTAAAAGTAGGTCACCATGGAAGTAAGACAAGCAGCAGTAAAGAATTTATAGATAATATTAAACCTAAATATAGTTTAATAAGTGTAGGTTTGAATAATAAATTTGGACATCCTAATGAAGATGTTTTAAATTCATTAAGTGATAGTAAGATTTATAGAACTGATATAGATGGAAGTGTAAAAGTAAAGTTAAATAAAAATGCGTATGTGATATATTAATAAATATAAAAAGAAAAAAATATATTTATAGTGTATAATTAAGTTGGTGGTATCATGAATAAAAAAATATATTTAATATATGGATTAGAAAGACATCTTATTGATTCTAAAATAGAAGAAATAATTAATTCTTTTTTTGATAATGAAGAAAAAAATATTGTTAAATATGATTTGCTAGAGCAAAATGTTGATGACGCAATCGAAGATTTAATGACTGTATCTTTATTTGAAAATAAAAAAATAATTATATGTGAGAATTCAATGTTTTTGACTTCTAATAATACTGATCAAGACTTAAAACAACTAACTAAATTATTTGATAATAGTATTGATAATATAATAATATTTAAACTTTATGAAGAGAAGTTAGATGATAGAAAGAAAATTGTAAAAGAATTTAAAAATAAAGCTAATTTGATATTTTTCCCAAAATTAAAAAGATATGAATTAAAGAAGTATATTGAAGATAGTTTTATAAAAGATAAATATTCTATTGATAAGCAAAATGTTGATTTAATAATTGATATGGTTGGCGAGAATTTAGATTTAATTGTTAGTGAAATAGAAAAATTAAAAATGTGTAATTTTGATGAAAGAGAAATTAGTTTTGAAGATATTGATAATTTGTGTTTTAAAAAAACAAATGAAAATATATTTGATTTGGTAGATTCGGTTATTTCAAGAGATGTAGAAAGATCGTTAGGTTTATATGAAGATTTATTAATAAATAATGAAGATCCAGTAAAAATGATTGCTTTAATTGCAACTCAATTCAGATTAGGTTATCAAACTAAGATAATGCTTAAAGATGGATATAGTGAATTAGAGATATCTAAACATTTGGAAGTTCATCCTTA
The DNA here is from genome assembly GCA_028700595.1 of Bacilli bacterium. Lineage (GTDB taxonomy): Bacteria > Bacillota_I > Bacilli_A > RF39 > UBA660 > JAQVSJ01. Next base: position 16,269 of record JAQVSJ010000004.1, read on the forward strand.
TAGAGTTAAGTTAGCAAATGAAATTAGGACAGATGAATCTATATTATTGTTTTATTTAAAAAAGTTAGCCGATTTAGATTTAAAAATTAAAACTGGTGAAGTTGATAAAAATATTGCATTTGAAATGTTTTTAATGGAAATATAAAAGAAGGTCTTTGACCTTCTTATAATTTTCTATATAATCCAATTGCTTTTCCGAGTATTGTTACTTCTTTTAACAATATTGGAGACATATTATCGTTTTGTGGTTGTAATCTGAAATAATCTTTTTCTTTAAAAAACGTTTTTAAAGTAACTTCGTTTTCATCTGTCATTGCAACTACAATTTCACCATTTCTAGCAACATTTTGTCTTTGAACGATTACTACATCACCATCATTTATTCCAACGTTTATCATTGATTCACCATCAACTTTTAGTGTGAATACTTCTTTTTCTCTTGGAATTAAATATGCTGGTAAACTAAAATATTCTCCTGGATTTTCAATTGCCTCAATTGGAGAACCTGCTGTTATTTTCCCTAGTAAAGGTACTTCAATTACTGATGAATTATTTTCAAATAATTCATTTTTTACTAATAATTCAATTGCTCTGTTTTTGCAATCATCTTTTTTAATATATCCTTTTTCCTCAAGATTATTTAAATGTGAATGTATTGTAGCTGGAGATGACAACCCTAATGCTATTCCAATCTCTCTTACGGTAGGTGGATATGCATTTTCCACAATATATTTTTTAATATAATCTAATACATCTTTTTGTCTCTCAGTTAAGGGATTCATATAAACACCTCCTATTAATATAGTATAAGATTAACACATAATGTGTAAAATGTCAAACATTTGTTCGAAAGAATATTGACACGAACAAATGTTTGTTATATCATTGAAGTACACAAAGGAGGGCTATATGAATATAATATTAAAAAATAAAGAAATAATAATATTTTATCTTTTAATTATTGGTTTTTCATTTTTATGGGTTTGGAGAGTTGATACTTTAAATGTTAATGAAAATATTATGGTAAATGTTGAACAGAATATTAAATTAAATGTTTAAATTTTTATAAAATTTGGTATAATAGACTTATAAGAATAAAGGAGAGTTAGTATGATACCAAATTTTGCTTATGATAAAAAAGTAGTACAAAGTATTAAAGCTCTTGCTTTAGATATGATTGATAATGCTAAAAGTGGACATCCAGGAATTTGTCTTGGTGCTGCTCCAATATTGTATGCATTATATCAAAATCATATTAATTATAATGTAAATGAAACAGACTGGATTAATAGAGATAGATTTGTTATGTCTGCTGGACATGGTTCTGCTTTATTATATAGCACTTTGTTTTTTTGTGGATACAATTATTCTTTAGACGATTTAAAAGGTTATAGGAGTTTTGGATTTAAAACTAATGGACATCCTGAATTAGATATTGCTAGTGGTGTTGAAATGACAACTGGACCATTAGGTCAAGGTTTTGCTTCTTCAGTAGGAATGGCAATTGCTGAGGCGCATTTATCATCTTGTTTTAATACTATTAATCATTTTACATATGTTTTATGTAGTGATGGTGATTTAATGGAAGGATTATCATATGAAGCAGCTTCATTGGCTGGTAATTTAAAATTAAACAAATTAATTGTACTTTATGATTCAAATAGATTTTCTCTTGATGGAAGTACTTCTTTATCATTTACAGAAAATGTTATACAAAGATTTGAAGCAATGAAATGGCATACACAATTAGTAATAGATGGAAATAATATAAATGATATTAATATTGCTATTGAGAATGCAAAGAAAGAAAAAGATAGACCTTCTATTATAGAAATAAGAACAATTATTGGCGATGGTTCTGTTAAACAAAATACTTCTTATGTACATGGATCTCCTTTAGAACAAGAAGATATATTACAATTTAAAGAAAAGAATTTAATAAGTGAAATTCCTTTTGATTATTCAAAAGAACATTTTGAATATTGTAAATCAGTATTTATTGATAGAAATAATGATAATTATTCAGCTTGGAAACAAGAATATGATAAGTTTGTTTCAATATCTTCAAATGAATTGAAAGATAAGTATAATAATTTGCTAAAAAATAATTTTAACATTGATATTAGTTCTTTTATAAAAGATGATGTTATTAATTCAAATAACCAATTAAGAGAAATAAATAGAAGAATATTAAATGTAGTAGAAGAAAATGTTTCAAACATTATTGTAGGTAGTGCTGATTTAGCAAGTTCTACTAAGTTGTTTTTAGAAAAATATCCGGTATTATCGTATAAAGATTATAAAGGAAAAAATATTTTCTTTGGAGTTAGAGAACACTGTATGGCAGCTGTAATGAATGGTTTAGCTTTAAGTGGACTAAGACCTATAGGATCTACATTTTTAGTGTTTTCGGATTATATGAAGCCAGCTTTAAGAATGTCTTGTTTAATGAATTTACCAGTTACTTATTTATTTACACATGATAATATTTCTATAGGTGCAGATGGTAAGACTCATCAACCGATTGAGCAACTAGCTATGTTGAGAAGTATACCTAATTTAGACGTATATAGACCAGCTGATAGTAAAGAGATAGTTGGATGTTGGAATAATATTATTAATAATAAGAAGCCTTCTGCCATTGTAATATCTCGTAGTGAATCTGATGTTTTAGAAAATACAGATTATAATCTTGTTAATAAAGGTGCATATATAGTAAAAAAAGAAAATGGAAGATTGAATGGAATAATTATTTCAACAGGAACTGAAGTAAAATCTGCAATTGAAGTTTCTAATAAACTAAAAGATAAAGGTTTAAATATAAGAGTAATAAGTATGCCTTGTATGGAATTGTTTGAAAAACAAGATGAAAGTTATAAAAATGAAATATTACCAATTGGATATAAAACAATTGTAATAGAATATTCAGCAAGTTTAAGTTGGTATAATTATGTTTATAATAAAAAATATTTGATTACTTTAGATGATTTTGGTTTATGTGGTAATAAGGAAGAAATATATAAACATTATGGTTTTGATATAGATAGTTTGGTTGATAAAGTAGAAAAATTATTAAAGTAGTTGTAATATAATTGTGTTTTTAGTAAAATATTTTTAGGAGGAATATTATGTTATTAGATATATTAAAAGTATTATTAGGAGTAGTAATTGGTGCAGTTGCAGGATTTTTTATTGCAAAACATTACATGAAAAGTTATTTAAAAAAGAATCCACCAATTAATGAACAAATGATTAAAATAATGATGCAACAAATGGGAAGAACACCATCACAAAAACAAGTTAATCAAATGATGAATGCAATGAATAAGCAATTATAAAATTGCTTATTTTTGTGAAAGTGTTATAATTTATATGTAATAAGGAGAATCATTATGGTTAATTACGATGAAAAATCTATAAAAATATTAGAAGGATTAGATGCTGTTAGAAAAAGACCTGCTATGTATATTGGTTCAACTGATAAAAGGGGTTTACATCATTTAGTTTGGGAAATTGTTGATAATAGTATTGATGAAGTTATTAATGGGTATGGAAAATATATAAAAATAATAATGTATTCTGATGGAAGTATAGGTATAACTGATGAGGGTAGAGGTGTTCCAGTAGGAAAACATGAAAGTGGAAAGAGTACACCGGAAGTAATTTATACTGTTTTACATGCTGGTGGAAAATTTTCTGAGGGTGGATATAAAGTATCTGGTGGTCTTCATGGAGTAGGTGCTTCTGTAGTTAATGCTTTAAGTAAATATATGGAAGTTACTTCAAGAAGAGATGGAGGAGAATATTATATTAAGTTTTTTAACGGTGGTAAAGTTGAAATACCGTTAAAGAAAATATGTAATACAAATAAAACAGGTACAAGTGTTAGGTTTTTAGCAGATGATTCAATATTTTCAACAACACAATTTAGTTTCACTACAATATGTGAGAGAATGCAAGAGTGTGCTTTTTTAATTGATGGATTAACCGTTGAAGTTATAGATGAGGAAGATAAAAAAAGTGCAAAATTTCATTATGAAAATGGTGTTAAATCTTTTGTAGAATATATAAATGAAGATAAAGAAAAAATACATGATGTAGTAACTTTTTCAGCATCTAAAGATAAAATTGAAGTTGATCTTGCGTTTCAATATACTAAAACATATCAAGAAAGTGTAATATCATTTGTTAATAATGTTAAAACAATAGATGGTGGAACACATGAAATAGGCTTTAAATCTGCTTTGACGAGAGTATTTAATGATTATGCTAGGTCAAATGGATTTTTAAAAGATAAAGATAAAAATTTTGAAGGTAGTGATGTAAGAGAAGGAATAACTGCAATATTATCATTAAAAATTCCAGAAAATATTCTTGAATTTGAAGGTCAAACTAAATCAAAATTAGGAACACCATTAGCTAGAACTGTAGTTGAAAGTATAATTTCAGAAAAATTACAATTCTTTTTAGAAGAAAATAAAGAGGTTGCAACTGCAATATTAGATAAAGCAATAAGTGGTAAAAGTGCAAGAGAAGCAGCAAGAAAAGCTAGAGATGATGCTAGAAAAAATGGCAATGGAAAAAGAGAAAGAATATTAAGTGGTAAATTAACACCTGCTCAAAATAAAGATAAAAGTAAAAATGAATTGTTTTTAGTAGAGGGTGATTCTGCTGGTGGTTCTGCTAAACAAGGAAGAGATAGAAAGTTTCAAGCAATATTACCTTTAAGAGGAAAGGTTATTAATACTGAAAAAGCTACATTGGAAGATATATTTAAAAATGAAGAAATAAATACTATTATTCATACAATTGGTGCAGGAGTAGGAAATGATTTTAATGTAAAAGATAGTAATTACAATAAAGTAATTATAATGACAGATGCCGATAATGATGGAGCACATATTCAAATATTATTATTAACATTTTTTTATAAATATATGAGACCATTAATTGAGAATGGTAACTTATACATTGCAATGCCTCCATTATATAAAATAGAGTATTCTAAAAAACCTTCAGTATATGTTTGGTCTGATGAAGAATTAAGAGAATTATTAAAGGGAGATCATAAAGGTATACAAAGATATAAAGGTTTAGGAGAAATGAATGCAGATCAGTTATGGGATACAACTATGAATCCTGAAACAAGAAGTTTAATTAAAGTAAATATAACTGATGCAGCAATTGCAGAAAAAAGAGTAAGTGTTTTAATGGGTGATAAAGTTGAACCTAGAAAGCAATGGATAGAAGAAAATGTTGAATTTTCTTTAGAAGATAATTATAAATTGTAATTGACATTATTATTAATTTAATATATAATGATAACGATATTTAAAGGAAAGAGATTTATTCATCTCACCCGATTGCTTTTAGCTTTGGGTCTATGCCTAATATAATTTATTTATATGTGGTTTTAGGTGAATATTTCGATATTCACTTTTTTATGGAGGTGTTTACTATATCTAGTAGAGATAGAAATGCAGGTATTAATGAACAAATACGTGCTTCTCAATTGCTTGTTATTGGTCCAAAAGGAGAACAATTAGGTGTAAAATCTAAAGAAGATGCTTTGGTTTTAGCTAATTATGCTGGTTTTGATTTAGTAATGATAAATGAATCTGCTAATCCACCAGTATGTAAGCTTATGGATTACAATAAGTATAAATATGAGAAAGCAAAGAAACAAAAAGAAAATTTGAAAAAGCAAAGAGAAACAAATCAAGAAATTAAAGAATATAGATTATCTGTAACAATAGATAAGCATGACTTTGATACAAAAGTTAATAATGCTTTAAAACATTTACAAAAAGGAAATAAAATAAAAGCATCATTAAGATTTAAAGGTAGACAACTATCTCATACTGAATTAGGTGAAGAGGTATTGAAAAGATTTGCAGATGCTTTAAATGAGTTTTCTGATATAGAATCAAATGCACGTATGGAATTTAAAACTATGTTTATGGTTTTAGTTCCAAAGAAAAAATAGAAGGAGAAAGTTATGAAATTAAAAACACATAAAGGTATTAAGAAAGTATTAAATGTTAGACCAGGAGGAACAATCAGTATTGGTTGTGCAGGTAGCAGACATAATACAGGTAAAAAAAATAGAGATGCAAATAGAAAAAACAGAAAGGGTTCTTTATTAAGTGCTTCTGATAAAAAGAGATTTAAAACAGTTAAGTACAATTAAAGGAGGGTTTTAAAATGGCAAGAGTTAAAGGTGGAACTACAGCGAGAGCAAGTAGAAAGAAAATATTAAAACAAGCAGAAGGATATTTTGGAAGTAAGCATAGATTATTTAAGACTGCAAAAGAACAATTAATGCATTCTTGGAAGTATGCTTATAGGGATAGAAAAAATAGAAAAAGAGATTTTAGAAAATTGTGGATTGTAAGAATAAATGCAGCATGTAGAGAAAATGATATTAGTTATTCTAAATTTATAAATGGATTAAATAAAGCAGAAATTATGATTAATAGAAAGATGTTATCAGAAATAGCAATTGATAATCCTGAATATTTTAAAGAATTAGTTATAATATCTAAAGATGCTTTAGATGGAAAAGTTTATACTCCAAAAGTTGTTAAAAAAGCAACAACTAAAAAAGAAGAAGTTAAAGAAGAAACAGTAGAGAAAGAAAGTACAAAAAAGACAGCAGTAAAAAAATCTACAACAAATAAACCAGTTGTTAAAAAAGTTGTTAAAAAAGCAATAACAAATAAACCAGTAACAAAGAAAACTACAGTTAAAAAAGAAAATAAATAACACTTTGTGTTATTTTTCTTTTGTCAATAAAAATATTTACTATTTATGTCTTTAATTATACATGATATAATGATAATGGTGATTTCATGAAAAATATAGTACAAAGAATATATGATTATAGTCTTGAAGAGATTATGGGAGAAAGATTTGGGCAATATTCTAAATATGTAATACAGGATAGAGCAATTCCTGATGTTAGGGATGGTTTGAAACCGGTACAAAGAAGAATATTGTTTTCAATGTATAAAGAAAGAAATTTATATGATAAACCATATAGAAAGAGTGCTAGAGCAGTTGGAGATATAATGGGTAAATATCATCCACATGGTGATTCAAGTATATATGATGCAATGGTTAGAATGAGTCAATATTGGAAGATGAATACTCCATTTGTAGATATGCATGGTAATAATGGATCAATAGATGGAGATAGTCCAGCAGCAATGCGTTATACTGAAGCAAGATTATCAAAAGTTGCATGTGAATTATTAAAAGATATTGATAAAAATACAGTTATATTTTCACCTAATTATGACGATTCTTTAGTGGAACCAACTGTTTTACCAGCCAAGTTTCCAAATTTATTAGTAAATGGGACAACTGGAATTAGTTCGGGATATGCTACTAATATTCCTCCACATAACTTAGGAGAAATAATAGATGCAACTATTTATAGAATTTCTTCTCCAAATTGTAGATTAGATACAATTATGAGTATAGTAAAAGGTCCTGATTTTCCTACTGGAGCTATTGTTGAAGGAATAGATGGAATTAGAGATGCTTATACTAAAGGTAAAGGAAGAATTGTAATTAAAGCTTCTTATATATTTGAAAAGATTAAAGGAGTAGAACAAATTATTATTACTAATATACCTTTTGAAGTTAATAAATCATTTTTAGTTAAACAAATGGATGAAATAAGATTAAATAAAAAGATTGATGGAATTATTGAAGTAAGAGATGAAAGTGATAAAGAAGGATTAAGAATTGCAATTGATGTTAAGAAAGATGTAGATAAAGAATTAATAATTAATTATTTATATAAAAATACTGAGTTACAAGTTTCTTATAATTTTAATATGATTGCAATTGTTAATAGGAGACCTAAATTATTAGGAATATTAGAAATATTAGATGCTTATATTGAACATCAAAAAGAAGTTGCTACTTTAAAAGTAGAGTTTGATTTACAGCATGCAAAAGACAGATTGCATATTGTTGAAGGGTTTATAAAAGCTTTAAGTATATTAGACGAGATTGTTAAAGTAATTAGAAAAAGTGAAAATAAACAAAATGCACAAGATAATTTGTGTAATTTGTTCAGCTTTTCTGAAAAACAAGCAGAAGCAATTGTTATGTTACAACTATATAAATTAACTAATACTGATGTAACTTTACTAGAACAAGAATTTAGTAATTTAAAGTTAATAATTACAGGTTTATCAGCTGTTTTAGAAGATGAATCAAAACTTATGAGTTTAATTGTTGATGAATTGAAATCTATAAAAAAAGAATATGCTATACCTAGAAAGAGTATAATTAAAGATGAAATTGAAGAAATTAAAATAGATAATACTATGATTATACCTAAAGAAGAGGTAATAGTAGTAGTTACAAATGAAGGATATGTTAAAAGAGTATCTTTAAGATCTTATCAAGCCTCTGAAGAAGAAACTACATTAAAAGATGGAGATTATGTAATAGGTTTGTATAGAATGACTACTTTAGATACTATGTTATTATTTACTAATTTTGGTAATTATTTATATGTGCCGGTAAATGAAATTGTTGATGCTAAATGGAAAGAATTAGGTAAGCATATAAGCAACATTATAACTTTATCTCAAGGTGAAAGTATAATTGGTTGTTATCCAGTATATGATTTTGAAAGTGAAGTATATATAACTTCATTTACAAAACTAGGTATGATTAAGAGAACAAAATTATGTGATTATAAAGTAAGTAGATATTCAAAACCAATATTGGATATGAAATTAAAAGGTAAAGATGAAGTTATTGATGTAAAATTTAATAATGGAAAAAATATAATAATAATTACTAAGAATGGTTATGGATTAAAATACAGTATAGAAGAGGTATCTATTACTAATACAAGGACTTCTGGAGTGAAATCTATTAATTTGAAAGATGATTATGTAGTTGGTGGTTTTATTGATGATGATGCTCAAGAAACAATTAGTTTAATAACTGATAAAGGTACTGGCAAGAGAATTAGAATAAAAGATATAGAAATATCTACAAGAGCTAGAAAAGGTGTTGCTATTTCTAAAAAATTAAAATCAATACCACAATACATAATAAAAGCAATTATATTGGATTCTAGAAGTTATATAGGAGTTGTTAATACTAATGAAATATTTACTATTAAAAACAGTGAATTACCAATTATGGATTTAAATAGTATTGGTTCTAGTATTACTAAAAAACAAGTTTTAGATGTATATTCAATATGTGGTATAAATGAAGAAAAAAGTATTGAGGAAATTAAAGAAATAAACTTAGAAGAAATAGATCAAAAAATAATGACAATAGATGATTTTATTAAAGATATAGAAAAAGAATAGGTAATTATGAGAGTTATAAGTGGATATTTAAAAAGTAGAAATTTAATTGGTTATAATTTAAGTACTACTAGACCAACTATGGATAAAGTAAAAGAATCTTTATTTGCAATGATACAGGATTATGTTAAAGATTCAGTTTGTTTAGATTTATTTAGTGGTAGTGGATCTTTAGGAATAGAAGCAATTAGTAATTATGCAAATAGTTGTTATTTTGTAGATAATAATAAAGAAGCAATAAATAATTTAAAAAAAAATATTGATAATTTAAATATTTCCGATAAAAGCATTATTATAATAAATGATTATAAAGAAGCTTTAAAATCATTAATAAATATAAAATTTGATATTATATTTTTAGATCCTCCATACAATTATAATATACATAAAGAAGTTATTAATTATATATATAAAAATAATATGATAAATGATAATGGAATAATTGTATGTGAACATAATAATTGTTTAGAAATAGATAATTTAAAATTAATTAAACACAAGAACTATAAAAACAAGAATATAAGTATATATAAAAAAATATTATGATATAATTTAGGTGGTGATAATATGAAAATAATAGTAAGTGCTGGTGGTAGTGGTGGGCATATTTATCCTGCTTTAGCAATAATAGATAAATTTAAGGAAAAAGAAAAGAAATTAGAAATATTATATATAGGTACTACTGATAGAATGGAAAAAGATATTATTCCACAACATAATATTAATTATATTGGTATTAGAATTAGAGGTTTAGATAGAGGGATTCATTTTAAAAATTTAAAAGCTATTGATTATTTTTTCAAAGCATTTAAAAAAGTTAAAAAAATAATTAAAGAATTTAAGCCCGATATTGTTATAGGAGTAGGCGGTTATGTAACAGGACCTGTTATTTATGCTGCTAAAAAGATGAAGGTTAAAACTGTTATTCATGAACAAAATACTTTTCTTGGATTATCAAATAGGTTTTTATTAAGATATGTAGATAAGGTTTTCACATCTTTTGAATGCACAAAAGATAATACAAAAAAATATAAAGATAAATTAATATTTACAGGTAATCCGACTAGTGAATCATATTTAAAAAAGAAAAGTGCTAATAAAAAAGATTATGGATTAAGTTTAAAAAAGAAATTAGTATTATTTGTTATGGGTTCACAAGGATCAAAAAAAATAAATGAAAAAATGAAAAAAATATTGTTAGATTTTAAAGATAAAGATTATGAAATATTATATGTTACTGGGAAAGGATATTATAATGAATTTGTAAATATAGATTTTCCAAAAAATGTTAAGATATATGAATTTATAGAAAATATGGGATCATTGTTAAAAGTAACTGATTTAATTGTAACTAGAGCAGGTGCTTCAACAATATGTGAAACAACTACATTAGGTGTACCATCTATATTTATTCCAAGTCCTTATGTTACAGATAATCATCAATATTATAATGCAATGGATTTAGTAAATAAAGGTGCTGCAATTATATTAGAAGAAGAAAAATTAAATAAAAGCAATTTAATAAATAAAATAGATGAAATATTAAATAATAAAAATAAATATGATGAAATAAAAGATAATCTTTCTAAAATAGCAATTAAAGATAGTGCAACAAAAATATATAATGAAATAAAAAAGATAATATAAGGAGTCATATGAATATTAAAGAACTTAGAAAACTTAAGGTTGGTAAAGTAATAGAAAATGTATGCATGTCAAAAAACACTACTTATAGAGCTGGTGGTATTTGTAAACTTATGGTTTTGCCAAGAAATAAAGAATGTTTAATTAAACTTATAAAATATTTAAAAAATAAGAATATAGAATATAAAATAATTGGAAATGGATCTAATTTGTTGTTTTCTGATAATATATATAATGGTGTTTTAATTAGACTAGATAAAATTGATAATTATAAAATTGAAGATACTATTATAAAAGCAGAAGCCGGATGTGATTTGTTGACAATTGCTTATAAGTCAGCAGATGCTGGTTTAACTGGTTTAGAATTTGCAACTGGAATACCAGGAACAATTGGTGGTGCTATTTACATGAATGCTGGTGCATATAAATCAGATATGGGTTATGTAGTAAGTGAAGTTGAAGTATTAACACCTGAATTAGAAGTTAGTACATTATATAATAAAGATTTAGATTTCCATTATAGAAGTTCTTTTTTACAAAAAAATAAGGATTATATTTGTTTAGAAGCTACTATTGTTTTAAAAAAAGGAAATAAAAAAGTTATTAAAGATATAATAGCAGAAAGAAGAAAAAAAAGATTGATGACTCAACCTTTAAATTTTCCTAGTGCAGGAAGTGTATTTAGAAATCCGCCTGATGATTTTGCAGGTAGATTAATTGAAGAATGTAATTTAAAGGGTTATAAAATTGGAGATGCAATGGTTAGTGAAAAACATGCTAATTTTATAGTTAATATAGGTAAAGCTACAGGTAAAGATATTCACGATTTAATATTATACGTTAAGTCTGAAGTTTATAAAAAATTTAAAATTGATTTATTAATAGAACAAGAATTTGTTAATTGGGAGTAATATGGAAAACAAAACGATAATTAAAAGAAAGCTTAATATTAAGAAAATATTAATTTCGATATTAATTTTATTTATCGTATTTTTTTTAATATTTATTTTATTAACTAAAAAAATTGAAAATATATTTATATATAACAATACATTATTAAGTGATCAAGAAATAATTGATATATCAAAACTAAGAAATTATCCTAATTATATATTTAAAACTAAGGTATCAATTAAAAATGATTTATTAGAAAATAAATTTATAAAGAGTGTAGAAATCAAGAAAAGAAAATTCAAAGAAATCCATATATATATTGAAGAATATAGACCGTTGTTTATAAATAGTAATAATAGTAAAACTGTAATGAGTAATAGTGATGAAGTATTATTAAACTTAAATTTACCAATATTAATTAATGAAATAGAAGAACAATATTATATAAAATTAGTAGAAAAAATGAATTTATTAACTAACGAGGTGTTATTTAAAATATCAGAAATTAAATATGATCCAAATAATATTGATAAAGAGAGAATATTATTAACAATGAATGATGGCAATTATGTTTATTTAACATTATTAACATTTGAAAAGATAAATAATTATAATAATATTTTACCTACTTTAGAAGGTAAGAGGGGAATATTATATTTAGATTCTGGTAACTATTTTGAAATACTTAAATAGTTTTACACTAAATATAATTTATAGTATAATAAATAGTAATAAGGGGCGATATAATGAAATATATTTATACTAGTATTGATATCGGTTCTGATTCAATTAAAATATTAGTTGCTGAGATGCTCAATAGTAAATTAAATGTTATTGCTGAAACGTGTGTACAATCAAAGGGTATAAAAAAAGCAGTAATAATTGATACTAATGATATATTAACATCGTTAAGAGAAGCAATTTCTAATATTGAAGGGAAGACAGGAACTAAAATAAGTAAAGCAATAATTAATTTGCCTTCTTATTATGCTAAATATATGTTTGTAGAAGGATATAGTACAATTACTAAGCAAGATAAGAAAATAGATGGTGATGATATTATAAGAGCTTTACAAGCTAGTGTTTATAATAAAGTTCCTAAAGAAGAAGAAATAATAACTATAATGCCAATTGAATTTTCAGTTGACAGTACAAATAATATAAAAGATCCAAAAGATTTGGTTGGGAATAAATTATCTGTTAAAGCAATGACAGTAACTGCACCTAAAAAGATAGTTTATGCATTTTTAAATATATTTCAAACAGTTGGTATTGAAGTAGAAGATATCAATATTGGAAATATTGCCGATTATTATGAATTTAAAAATAAAGAATTAGATAAAAGTGTTTGTGGGATTGTAAATATTGGTTGTGATGTAACTAATATATCAATTTTTAATAAAGGTATAATTATTAATTCTGAAATATTACCTATTGGCGGTAAAAATATAGATAATGATATATCTTATGTATATAAGACTTCTAAAGAAGAATCTAAGAGATTAAAAGAGACATTTGTTATAGCAAATAAAAGATTACCTCAAGTAAATGAAGTGGTTGAAGTACTTAATATAAATAAGGAAATTGTTAAAATAACTCAATATGATATTTCACAAATAGTTATTTCTAGAATAGAAGAAATGTTAGAAATGATAAAAAAACAAACTTACCTATTAACAAACAAGGAAATAAAGTATATAATTATTACAGGGGGAACAAGTGAGTTGTGTGGAATATCTTATTTAGTTAAAGAAATGTTTGATGATATTGCTAAAATTGGTAAGATAGAAACTATTGGAATTAGAAATAATAAATACTCAACTGTTTCTGGAATGATTAAGTATTATGAAGAAAAAATGAAGTTAAGAGGGAAAAAGTGTTCTATGTTATCTATGGATGAGGAGTTAGAATTGGTTTCTCAAAAGAAGAAAGCTAATATAGCTAAAGAATCTATTTTAACAAAAGTGTTTGGATATTTTTTTGATAATTAAGGAGGATATATGTTTGGTTTAGAGATGGATCAATTGGCAAAAATTAAAGTAATTGGAGTAGGTGGAGCAGGTAATAATGCAGTAAATAGGATGATTGAATCTGGCGTTAAAGCTGTAGAGTTTATTGTTGCTAATACTGATATGCAAGTATTGAATAGTTCTAAAGCACCTATAAAATTACAATTAGGAGATAAATTAACTGATGGTTTAGGAGCTGGGGCTAATCCTACAGTAGGAAAAGAAGCAGCTATTGAATCTAAGGACCAAATAAAATCTGTTCTTGAAGGTGCAGATATGGTTTTTATAACTTGTGGAATGGGAGGAGGAACTGGTACTGGAGCTTCTCCTGTTATAGCAGAAATTGCTCAAGAATTAGGAGCTTTAACTGTAGCAATAGTTACAAAACCATTCTCATTTGAAGGCAAGAAGAGAATGACACAAGCTTTAGAAGGTTTAGAAGAATTAAAGAAAAATGTAGATACTTTAATTGTTATACCAAATGATAGATTGGGAGATATAATAGATAAATCAACACCAATGTTAGAAGCATTTAGAGAAGTAGATAATGTATTAAGAACTGGTGTTCAATCTATTTCTGATTTAATTGCAGTAACTGGATTAGTTAACTTAGATTTTGCTGATGTTAAGGTAATAATGCAAAAGAGTGGAAATGCATTAATTGGTATAGGTATTGGAACTGGAGAAGGAAGAGCAATTGAAGCTGCAAAACAAGCAGTATCTAGTCCTTTATTAGAGACTGATATAACAGGTGCTACTGATGCAATTATTAATGTTACTGGTGGTTCCAATTTAGGTTTATTTGAAGTTAAAACTGCTGCTGAAGTAGTTAGAGCAGCTGCTAATACAGATATAAATACAATATTTGGAGCAGTAATTAATGAAAACCTTAAAGATGAAGTTATAGTAACAGTAATTGCAACAGGTTTTGATAAAAATAATAATAAAGAAAAGGAAACATATTATAAAGAAGAAACGTTTCAAAATAATGAAGTAGAAGAAGCACCTAGTAATAATGATTTTGAGGAAACAATTGATATACCGCCTTTCTTTAGAGATGATAAAAGATTTTAGTAATGTAAAGCAGGTTTTTCCTGCTTTTTTTATTTACAAATATGTTATAATATTAATGGTGATAATATGCAAAGTATATATAATTTAACTAGAAATAAATTACAAGAATATATATTATCAATTAATGAAAAGAAATATCGTTCAGAACAAATATTTGATTGGTTATATAAAAAAAGAGTAAGAAGTTTTAATGATATGTCAAATTTAAATATAAATATAATAGATAATTTAAATAAAGATTATGCTATAGATGATATAAAAATAGTAAAAAAAGAAATAGCTAATGATGTAATTAAATATTTATTTGAATTAGAAGATAAAAACAAAATTGAAGCAGTAATAATGTTTCATAATTATGGAAATAGTTTATGTATATCTACTCAAGTTGGTTGTAATATGGGATGTGTATTTTGTGAAAGTGGAAAAAGAAAAAAAGATAGAAATTTAACAACAAGCGAAATGGTATTACAAATATTAAAAGTAGAGCAAGATTCAAATATAAGAATATCGCATGTTGTATTAATGGGTATTGGAGAACCTTTTGATAATTTTGATAATGTTATGGACTTTATAAATATAATTAATGATCAAAAAGGAATTGAAATAGGAATAAGACATATTACAATATCAACATGTGGAATAGTGCCAAAAATTAAAGATTTAATTAATGAAAATATACAAGTTAATTTAGCTATTAGTTTACATGCTCCTAACAATAAACTAAGGAATGAATTAATGCCGATTAATAAAATTTATGATATTGATTTGTTAATTAAAACTGTAAAAGAATATGTTGATGAGACTAATAGAAAAGTAACATTTGAATATATATTAATTGATAATTTAAATGACAGTATAGAAAATGCTTTAGAGTTATCAAAACTAATAAAAGGTATTAATTGTTATGTTAATTTAATACCTTATAATGAGACAAGTGATGATAAATATAAAAGAAGTAAAAATATTGATAAATTTATGAATATATTAAAACAAAATAAGATTAATGTGAGATTAAGAAGAGAATTTGGAAGTAATATATCAGCAGCGTGTGGTCAGTTAAGATCTACAAATTAGGAGGCAATATGAAAACACAATTTATAACTAATCCTGGAAAAGTAAGAACACATAATGAAGATAGTGTTAATATTTTTAAAAACAATAATGATGATATTTTAATGGTTGTTGCAGATGGAATGGGTGGACATAAAGCTGGAGAAGTAGCATCATCTATAGCAGTAGAAGAAATAAATAAAGAATTTAATTTAATTGATAAATTTAAATCAAAACAGGAGACTGTATTATGGATTAGAAAACTAGCATCCAATATAAATAGTAAAATATTTAAATACACAGATGAACATCCTGAATCAAAAGGTATGGGAACAACTCTAGTTTTATGTATATTAACAAAAGAATATTTATTATTTGGTAATATTGGAGATAGTTCTGGATATGTATTTAAAAAGAATAAACTATTTAAAATAACGAATGATCATACACTAGTTAATTTATTAGTAAGTACAGGAGAATTAAGTGAAGAAGCAGCTAGAAATCATCCTAGAAAGAATGTAGTAATGAAAGCACTTGGAGCAGTAAACCCTGCAGAAATAGACGTATTTGATGTTGATAATAAAATTGATGGTATTTTATTATGCAGTGATGGTTTAACTACTATGTTGACAAATGATCAAATAGAAAAGGTTTTAAATAGCGATAGTAATATTGATGATAAATTAAATAAGTTAGTTACAAAATGTAATAATAGAGGCGGAAATGATAATATTTCTATAGCACTTCTAATAAATGGAGGTGTTTAGTTATGGTAACAAAAGGTCAAAGAATAAATAATAGATATGAAATAATAAAACTTATTGGTGAAGGTGGGATGGCCAATGTTTATTTAGCTAAAGATACAATATTAAATAGAGATGTTGCTGTTAAAATTTTAAGAGGTGATTTAGCAGACGATGAAAAATTTGTTAGAAGATTTCAAAGAGAAGCTTTATCAGCGTCTTCTTTATGTCATCCTAATATTGTAGAGATGTATGATGTTGGCGAAGATAATGGCTATTTTTATATTGTTATGGAGTATATAGAAGGAGTAACATTAAAACAATTAGTAAAAAGAAGAAAATATTTAAATTTAAATGAAGTATTAGATATAATGTTACAACTAACAGATGCTTTAGCACATGCTCATGAATCTTATATTATACACAGGGACATTAAACCTCAAAATATTTTAATTTTATATAATGGTTTAGTAAAAATAACTGATTTTGGAATAGCAATGGCTATGAATAATTCACAAATGACTCAAACTAATTCAGTAATGGGATCAGTTCATTATTTACCACCAGAACAAGCAAGTGGTAAGGGTTCGACTATAAAAAGTGATATATATTCATTAGGTATAATGATGTATGAATTATTAACTGGTAAACTTCCTTTTACAGGTGATAATGCAGTTGAAATAGCTTTAAAACATTTAAAAGAGAAAATACCTTGTATTACTCATGAAATGGATAATATTCCACAAAGTATTGAAAATATAATATTAAAAGCATGTGCTAAGAATCCTAAAAACAGATATAATAATTCAAGAGAAATGTATGATGATTTAAAACAAGCATTAAATGATGAACATAGAGATGATAAGATAATTGAATATATACATCCAGAAGAAGAAATAGAAGAAAACAAAAAAGAAGAAGTAAAAGAAGATACAGATAAAATTAAAGTTGAAAAAATTGAAGAAAAAAAACCCAGAAAAAAATTGTTATTTATAATAATTAGTTTAGTAACATTTTTAATGGTTTTAGCGTTAATTTTCTTTATGCTTTTACCAAAATTATTAGAAGAAGAAGATATTAAAATACCTGATGTTAAAAATATGACTGTTCTAGATGCAGAGCAATTATTGGAAGCAGAAGGATTAATAGTAGCAAATGATACTCAAAAAATATATAGTGATGAAATAGAATTGGAAAAGGTTATTAAAACTTCTCCAGCAATTGGGAGAACAGTTAAAAAAGGAAGTTTGATTACTATATATGAATCATTAGGAAGTGAAAAAATAGTTATAGAAGATTATACAGGTGAAAATATATTTGAAGTAAAAGCAAGATTAGAATTACTAGGTTTAAAAGTAGATATAGATTCTGAAAATGTAGATGATATAACTTTATATAAAGGTAGAGAAAATGAAATAATTAATCAAGAACCAAAAGAAGGGAATCTTTCTAAGGGAAATCAAATTATATTATATTATCCTAATGTTGTTGTTTATCCAGATATGACTGGATGGTTATTAGAAGATGTAGAAGAGTTTGTAAGTCAATATGAATTAAATTTAACAATATTAGAAAGCGAAACTTCTGAGTTTACTAGTGGAACAGTAATAGATCAAAATAGAAAAGAAGGGGTTTTAGT
>JAQVSJ010000024.1 GCA_028700595.1 Bacilli bacterium
ACTTCTACTGTAATAATTATAAATTATGAAGGCGAAATAAAAACAAAATATGGAAATAACTCTCAGACAAAACCACTAATTATTTTAAAAGGAATTGAAAAGATGGCTATAAGTAAAGGAAGTACGTATATAGAGCCTGGTGCGTTATTAATTAAATTTAATCCTAAAAGTATTGAACAGTTACCTGTAAGTTATATTTTTTCAAATGTTAATTCAGCAATCCCAGATAAATACGAAGTTCAATATACATATACGGGCGCTGATTCTATAATAAGGGAAGTAAATGTTAATGATATAGGAACAACAATTGATGTCATAAAACCTACTATAACATTAAATGGAAGTTTAAGCTTAACAATTAGTAAAGGTTCAGTATACAACGATGCTGGCGCAACAGCAAACGACAATAAAGACGGTGATATTACTTCTAGAATAACTGTTAGAAACGAAGTAAATACTAAACAAAAAGGAAAGTATTATGTTAAGTATGATGTGGTAGATTTTGCGGGAAATTCTGCAATAACTGCAATAAGAACTGTTATAGTAAATTAACTAATTATTTTTAATTAGTTTTTTTATAAAAAAGTATATTTTTAAACAAACTTATGATATAATTTAGCGTAGAAAATTTATAGAGGATGTTATGAAAAAAATAAAAGTAAAATATACAATAAAAAACTCTGAAAATGAAATAACAAATTTTGAAACAATTGGAACATATGATGAAGAAAAAAGAGAAATATGTTATTTAGAACAAGATTTAGAAGTAAAACTTAATATTCAAGAAAATAAATTAAAAATGATTAGAAAAACAGATGACTATAGTATAGATTTTGATTTTGAATTAAATGTTGTTACAAAAAATAAATATGAATTAAAATCTTTAGGGATTTACGTAGACATTGAGGTGGAAACAAAAAGGTTGGTTATAAATGAAAATAGTATAAATTTAAAATATACATTAATAAATGATGATCAACAAATAGGAGATTTTGAATACGATTTATATTGGGAGTGATATTATGAACATTAAAAAAGAATTAGAAAAGATAATATTAGAAGCAATTAAAAAAAGTGGATATAATATTGACTCTATTGTTGTTGAAAAACCAAAAGAAAAAAGCAATGGAGATTTTTCTACAAGTATAGCAATGAAAATAGCTAAAACTTTAAAAATAAACCCAAAAGAAATAGCTGAAAATATAATTAATAATATTCAAAATAATAATATTGTTGAAAAATTAGAAATAGCACTTCCTGGTTTTATAAATATTTATATTAATAAAAAAGAATTATTAAAGGGAATAAATGAAGTTATAGAACAAGAAAATAATTATGGAAAAAGCAATATAGGTAATAATAGTAAAATTAATGTTGAATTTGTTAGTGCAAATCCAACTGGGATTTTACATTTAGGTACAGCAAGAGGGGCTGCATTTGGAGATAATCTTTGTAGAATTTTAAAATTTACAGGGTATATTGTAGATAGAGAATACTATATAAATGATGCAGGAAACCAAATAAAAAATTTAGGAGTTTCTGTAAAAATAAGATATGAAAATATATGTGGGATAGAAAAAGAAATGCCTAGTGAAGGATATTTTGGTAAAGAAATAATAAAAATAGCAGAGAATATATATAATAAATATGGAAAAAGCAAAATAGAAGAAAAAGGTAATTTTTTTGAAAAATATGGTGTTGAAACATTATTAAATATAATAAAAGAAGATTTAGAAAATTTCAGGGTTTCTTTTGACATATGGAGTAGCGAAACTGAAATAAGAAATTCTGGCAAGATAGAAGAAAGTTTAAAAATATTAGAAGAAAAAGGTAATATATACGAAAAAGAAAATGCAAAATGGTTAATGACTACAAAATATGGT
This sequence comes from Bacilli bacterium, assembly GCA_028700595.1. Lineage (GTDB taxonomy): Bacteria > Bacillota_I > Bacilli_A > RF39 > UBA660 > JAQVSJ01. The sequence continues at coordinate 1,884 of JAQVSJ010000024.1, forward strand.
GATGATAAAGATAGAGTAATTGTTAAAACTGATGGAGAATATACATATTTGGTTCCAGATATAGCATATCATTTAGATAAAATAAATAGAGGATATGATCTACTAATAGATGTTTTAGGTTCTGATCATCATGGTTATATTTCTAGACTAAAAGCAGCAATAGAATCACTTGGTTTTGAAAAAGAAAAAATAGAAATTAAACTTCTTCAAATGGTTAAATTAATAAGAGATGGAGAAGAAGTAAAAATGAGTAAGAGAACCGGGAATGCTGTTACTATAAGAGAATTATTAGAAGAAGTTGGAACTGATGCAGCAAGATATTTCTTCGCATCTAGAGCATTAGAGACTCAAATGGATTTTGATATAACATTAGCTCAAAAGAAGACCAATGAAAATCCTGTGTATTACATTCAATATGCTCACGCAAGAATATGTTCTATCTTAAACGAAAAAGAAATTAAAAAAATTAAAGAATATAAAACAATAGATTCTATATATGCATATGATTTAATTAATAAAATATATGATTTTAAAGAGATTGTAGAATTATCAGCAATAAAAAGAGCACCTCATCTAATAACAAATTATGTGTATGAATTAGCGACTTTATTTCATGTTTATTATACAAATGAAAAAGTATTAAAAGATGAAGACGAAAATTATACTCAAGAAAGAATGAATTTAATAAAATGTGTAAAAATAACAATTAAGAATGCATTAAATTTAATTGGTGTAACTTCACCAGAAAAAATGTAGGAGGAAATATGAAAAAAGAAGAAGCAAAAGAATTATCGGATTTAGAAATAGCATATCAAATATTAAAAAAAGAAAAAAAAGGTAAAACAACAAAAGAATTGTTTAAAGAAATATGTGATTTGTTAGATTATAATGAAGATCATTTTATAAATATGTTAGCAGATTTTTATACTAGCTTAAATTTAGATAAAAGATTTATATTATTAGATGGCAAATGGGAATTAAAGGAACATCACTCAATAAAAACTGTTGTTGAAGATGAACTTGATGATTTAGATGAAATAGACATTGACACTATAGATGATATAGATGAAGAAGATGATGTTGAGTCATATGAAGACGAAGATGAAATAACAGAAGAAGTAGATATTGAAGATGAGGAAGAAGAAACAACAGAATTGGATGAAATGAACATCATTGATGAGGATGAAATAGAACAATTATAAAAGGGAGCAAAATATGATAGAAAGATTAAATGATATTGAGAAAAGATATAATGAAATATCAGAAGAACTATCTAAACAAGATATAATATTAGATATAAAAAAAGCAACTGAATTAAGCAAAGAACAAAAAAGTCTTGAAGAAATAGTTGTTTGTTTTTTGTCATATAAAAAAAGTCTTGAAGAAATAAAAGAAACTAAAAAAATGTTGGAAGATAAAGAATTTGTTGAATTCGCAAAAGAAGAACTTTTAAACTTAGAAACAAAAAAGCAAGAGATAGAAGATAAATTAGAAGTTTTACTTGTTCCTAAAGATGAATCAGATGACAAAAATGTAATAATGGAAATAAGAGGAGCTGCTGGAGGAGATGAAGCAAATATTTTTGCGGGAGATTTATTTGATATGTATGTTAAATATATAGAATCATATGGGTGGAATGTAGAAGTAATTCACGAAGTAAAAGGAGTTTCTGGAGGATATTCTCAAATTGAATTTATTGTAAAAGGTAAGGGTGCTTATTCAAAATTAAAATATGAAAGTGGAACCCATAGAGTTCAAAGAGTTCCAGATACTGAAACACAAGGAAGAGTGCACACATCCACTGCTACAGTTGCTGTTCTTCCTGAGCAAGAAGGTTTAGATATTGAGGTAAAAGAAAGTGATATTAAAGTAGATGTTTATAGATCTAGTGGAGCAGGCGGACAATCTGTTAATACTACTGACAGCGCAGTTAGAATGACACATTTACCAACGGGTATTGTTGTAACTTGTCAAAACGAAAGAAGTCAAATAAAAAATAAAGAAAAGGCACTTCAAATATTAAAAAGTAAAATATATGAAGAAAGACTTAGAGAAAAAGATGAAAAAGAAAGCAATGAAAGAAGAACAAAAATAGGAACAGGGGATAGATCAGAAAAAATAAGAACTTATAATTATCCACAAAATAGAATAACAGATCATAGGATTAATTTTACTACTATGCAATTAGATAGAGTTATGTTAGGAAAACTTGAAGAAATAATAGAACAATTAACTATAGAAGATCAGAAGAGGAAATTATCAAGAAATGTTTAAAATAACAGAAAAACAATATGAATATTTATTAAAATATTATATTAAGAAAAAAAGTAATTTTAACTTTATTGATAAATTAAAATTAAAATATGCTATAATTAGGTTGAAGAATTCACCTATACAATATGTAGTTAAAAACGTTGATTTTTATGGTTATATATATAAAGTAAATAAAAACACTTTAATACCTAGATTTGAAACAGAGCAATTAGTAGAAGAAACTCTAAAAATAATTAAAAACAAATTTAAAGAAAATATTAAAACATTAGATATTGGAACAGGTTCTGGTTGTATTGGGTTAACAATTAAAAGATTATTACCGAAATCAGAAGTAACATTAACTGATATAAGTAGAAAAGCATTAAAAATTGCAAAAAAGAATGCGAAAAATTTAGATGTGACAATAATAAAAACAAATTTATATGATAAACTAATAAAAACAAACAAAAAGTTTAATGTAATAATAAGCAATCCACCATATATATCAAACAAAGAAAATATAGATGATTTGGTAAAAAAATATGAGCCTAAAAAAGCGTTGTATGCTTCAGAAGACGGATTATATTATTATAAAAGAATATTAAAAAACATAAATAAGATATTAGAAAAAGATTATATAATAGCATTTGAAATAGGTTATAAACAAGCAAAAAAAATAAAAAAAATAGCTGAAAAATATATTGGAAATTGTGAAGTTTTAATTAAAAAAGATTTACAACAAAGAGATAGGATGTTATTTATATATCCTAGAACTTGACAAAATTAATAAAAAATATATAATACAACTCATAAATCTTATAGATTTGAAAGGGGATATTTATGAATAATAAAGAAAATAATGGAACATATGCAGAATATATGATGAACAGAGATCCAGATAATGTAGATGTTAAAGAAAAAATAGTACCAGAAGTTACTGATTTTTCTGATATAGAATATGTTCAAGTTGATTATAAAAATAAAAAAATTCTTTGTATAAAAAAAGTTAGTACAAAAGAAGATGTTTTTAGTGGAGAAGCTTTGCCTATAATTGAATACACTAAAGAAAAATATGAAAAAATTATAAAAGATATGAAAAAAATAGCTAAAATCGAAGAAAATAGAGATAATAATAAAAAAGTAAAAAATATAAAAGTTATTTATAAAAAAGATAAAGAACCAAAATATTTTGAACCGAAATGTAAAAGAACATTAAATATTATTTTAAAAAAGCAATTAGAAAACAAACAAAAAGAAATAAAAGAAAAATTAGGAGAAGCTTTTGTAATTACAATTGCTTTAACAGCAGCAGCTCTTTATATTGCTAGTTCCTTAATATTAATAAGAAACTCTAAATATAAAGAAAAACCTATATATCCAAAAGAAACAGATGAAAGTTTTGATGAAGTTGAGACAGAAGATATAACAGAAGAAATAGATGTTGAAGAAAAAGATTTATTAAAACAAGTGAATGAATTGCAAAAAGATATAAATGTTAAACATAATAGAGTTTCAGAAAAAATAGTTTTAATTAATCTTATAAAAGGATTAAATGGAGATTACAATTTTGTTAAATATATAGAAAACGAAGAAATATTGTTAGACGAAAAAGAATCAAGAGAAATGATTGGAAAAGTATTAAATGAAATTTCAATGATAAACGACAATAATATTAATGACACATCTAAATTTGTGAGTTTATCATCATATATAGTTAATAATGAAGAAAAAGAAATGAGTTTAGAAGTAGAAAAAGATATTAAAGAATTAATTGATAAAAAAGAGGATGTTAATTATGCAAACTTTAAAGGAGATTTTTTAGAAAAAGCAGTTGATTTAGTATCAAGTAATCAATATAAAAGTGCAGAAACTTTAACAAAATGTTATAGTTCAATGATAATTGATCAAACTATAGCAAGCGAATTTAATCATACTGAATATTATGATAAAGAAGAAAACGGAAATACAAAAGCATATTTTTATTTATATTATGTAAATAAAGAAAAAAATAGTGTTGTATTACCTATTTCAACTGATAATAATGGCAATTTAGTATTTTATGATTTAAGTGGTAGCAAATATAATTATAATGATTTATCTAATTATGAGGAAAAAGGTCAAGGAAAATATTTAGATGAAAATAGACAAAAAGCAATTTATGAATTAGAAAACGTCATTATATTAAGTGTCGCTGAAAGAAACATTTGCGAAAATCAAAAACAAAGATAGTTAAGCATTGTAAAAGCAATGCTTTTTGTTTGCTTTCACAAATTATTTATAGTAATATTATTATAGGAAGTGATATGGTGGAAAATTTTATTAAAATTTTAAATAAAGCTAAAAAAGAAAAGTATGCTATACCACAATTTAATATCAATAATCTTGAATGGACTAGATATATTTTAGAAGAGTGTCAACAAAATAAATCTCCTGTTATTTTAGGAGTTAGTGAGGGTGCAAAAAAATATATTGGTGGTTATGACGTAGTGTCACAGATGGTTAAATCTTTAATAAAAGATTTAAAAATAACCATACCTGTTGTTTTACATTTGGATCACGGTTCTAGTTTTGATTCTTGTAAAAACGCTATAGATTCTGGTTTTTCATCAGTTATGATAGATGCATCATCACACAGTTTAAAAGAAAATATATATATAACAAAAAAGGTTGTAAAATATTCAAAAAGAAAAAAAGTTAGTGTTGAAGGTGAAGTTGGTTATATAGGCGGAACTGAAGATGGAGTGTCAAATATTAGTTTAAATGCAAAAGTGGAAGATTGTATAGAATTTGTAAATAAAACCAATGTTGATGCTTTGGCACCTGCATTAGGAAGTGTACATGGATTATATAAAGGAGAGCCTAATTTAGATTATGAAACAATGAATAAAATAAATAATTTAATAAAGATTCCGTTAGTATTACATGGTGGAACTGGAATAGATGATGAGAAAATAAAAAAAGCAATAGGAAATGGTATATCAAAAATTAATATAAACACAGAACTTCAAATTGAATGGTCAAAAGCGGTAAGAAGTTTTTTAAATAAAGATTTAGAAGTATATGATCCAAGAAAGATTATCTCTTCTGGAGAAAAAGCAATAAAGGAAGTTGTAAGAAATAAAATAATTTTATTTGGAAGCATTGGAAAAGGTGCGTAATGGAAAAGTTTATTATTGAAGGTGGACATACTTTAACAGGAACTATAAATATAAGTGGAGCAAAAAACAGTGCAGTTGCATTAATACCAGCTGCTGTTTTGTGTGATGAAGAAGTTAAAATATCAAATATACCTAATATATCAGACATAGATGCGTTAATAGAAATATTAATTTATCTTGGTGCTGAAGTAAAAAAAGAAAAAGATTCGCTTACTATTAATTCAAGAAATATTAAAAATAAAGAAATACCGGAAAATATATCTAAAAAATTAAGAGCATCATATTATTTTATGGGTGTTTTATTGGGTAAATATAGTAAAGTAGATATGTTTTTTCCTGGTGGTTGTAATATAGGTAGTAGACCAATTAATTTACATTTAAATTCATTTAAAACATTGGGAGCACAAGTAAATGAAAAAAATAATCAATATTCTATAAGTGCAGACCAATTAATAGGTACTACAATATATTTAGATATAGCAAGTGTAGGAGCTACAATTAATACTATATTTGCTGCAGTAAAAGCAAAAGGTATGACAATAATTGAAAATGCTGCAAAAGAACCGGAAATAGTTAATGTTGTTACTTTTTTAAATAACATGGGGGCAAAAATAACTGGTGCAGGAACTAGTGAAATAAGAATTGTTGGAGTTGATTATTTACATAAATGTTATACAGAAGTAATTCCAGATAGAATAGAAGCTGGCACTTATTTAATTGCTGCAGCAATGATTGGAAAAAATGTAAGATTACAAAATGTTATACCAGAACATTTGGAAGCTTTAGTTTTAAAATTAAAAGAAGCTGGCGTTAAAATATTTACTGGAGAAGATTATTATTTAGTATCTACTTCAGAAAATTTAAAACCAATCAATATAAAAACAATGGTTTTTCCAGGTTTTGCAACTGATTTACAACAACCTATTTCAAGTTTTTTAACTCAATGTGAAGGAAAGAGTTTAATAGAAGAAACTATATATGAAAATAGATTTCAAAATCTAGAATATCTTAAACAAATGGGAGCAGATATTAAAATCAAAGATAGAAAAGCTTATATAAAAGGTAAGACTGAGTTAGTAGGAATGGAAGTAGAAGCAACTGATTTAAGAGCTGGTGCTTGTCTTATTTTAGCAGCACTAATTGCAAAAGGTACAACAACTATTAAAAATATAGAACATATTTTGAGAGGATATGAAAATATAAAAGAAAAACTTGAAATTTTAGGTGCTAAAATAACAATTGAATAAAATGTATTGATAAAATATAGAACTATTGATATAATAGAAAAAGTTTTTTAATCTATGATTAATAATTAATCATGGCGAAAGGAGTTATCATGAAGAATAGTATTTATAAAGATTCAAAGGTAATATGTGCTTGTGGTGAAACATTTGATACTAAATCTACAAATGAAGAAATTCATGTTGAAATTTGCTCAAAATGTCATCCTTTTTATACGGGAAAACAAGCAAGAGCTTCAAAAACAGGACGTGTAGAAAAATTTAATAAAAAATACAATTTAGAGAATTAATATTAAGTAGAGTAATCTACTTTTTTTATTATTAAAAAAATGCTATAATTTAATTGTGGTGATATTATGAAGATTGGTATAGCGTCTGATCACGGTGGTTACAAATTAAAATCAAAAATTATTAAATTTTTAAATAAACAAAAATATGAAGTAATTGATTATGGAACCGATTCTGAAGAATCAGTTGATTATACTGATTTTGCTTTTAATTTATGTAAAA